>JASJAT010000163.1 GCA_030066885.1 Arenicellales bacterium
ATAAGGTGGCCAGGGACAGAATCGAACTGCCGACACGGGGATTTTCAGTCCCCTGCTCTACCGACTGAGCTACCTGGCCATGTGGGATTGTTCGAAGGACGGCGATTAAACGGGAAGCGATGTTTGGAGTCAAGGGTGAAGGTTGTTTTGCAATCCGTATCTATAGCCATTCGGTTTCGAAGGGATAGTTGGATAACCTTCGGACGCCTTCGGGGACTATCAGTACCTGCTCCTCGAGCTTGACGCCTTCATGTCCGTCAACTGCTCCAATATATGACTCCACACACAACGTCATGCCTTCCTCAACGGTGCCGTCGTAGCCTTTTTCTTCAAAGTCAACCCAATGTTTTAAAGAAGGATATTCGTCAGCGAGACCTACACCGTGAATTAAGGATCCATAGCGATTGTCCAGAAACTCGTCAGGAATTTTCCAAGCACGCTCCGAGACCTCACGAAAACTGAGTCCGGGTTTGAGCAAGGCAATGTTGTACTCTATTTGTTCCAATGCGTGCTCATACAGCCTACGTTGTTCGTCTGAAGGCCGGCCGTCTCCACATAGCCAAGCGCGTGAAATGTCTGCACAGTAGCCATATGGTCCAATCAAATCAGTGTCGAAACTCACAAGGTCCCCAGCCTCGATTTGGCGCATTGAGCATTCGCGAAACCAAGGATTCGTTCGAGGCCCAGATGACAAAAGACGCGTTTCTATCCATTCACCTCCCAATCTAATATTGGTCTCATGTAACTTTGCCCATAGCGCGTTTTCTGTAATACCGGGTTCTAGTTTGTCCCGCATCGCCTGCATGCCTAGTTCACAGACATCGATCGCTTGCTCCATCAATACGAGCTCTTCGGGTGATTTGATACATCTCGCGAGCTCCATAACTTCTTCTCCGTTGTGTATGGATATGCCACGCCTTAAGAGCGGTTCCGAACCTTCGTAAGACAAACGATCGACGGCCAGTCTCTTGTTACCACCTCCGTGTTGAATTACGAGGTCCGCTATCTCGTCGGCAAAGCGCTCAGCGTGCTCGGATGCGCGTGAACCAGCAGTGAAGAAATAGAAGGATTTGTTGACTCTATATTCATCGACTGTAGGTAAGCCTTCGGCTAAGTGTGGGTAATTACCGTAGTCAAATAGCACTACTGGACCATCCGTTGCGACGAATACGCAGCGCGTTTCGTAATGCGAGCACCAGATTTGCATGTTTGTGGCGTCGGTCGCATAACGGGTGTTGATTTGGTTGAAGAGCAAAGCTCCAGCGTAGTCGAAACGCCTTAGCTGTTCACGAACGCGAATTAGTCGATACTGACGAACTTTGTTTAAATCGGTTTCGGGCTCGCTGTATTCCATCGCGCCATGTTGTCGAGCGCGGGCCGAAACCACTTGCGAAGAGGTGAGCTTGTTCATAATACGACGCGGGGTTTCAACGGTTATTCCGTCGGTGGGACATAACCTTCCGGTTTTTCGGACCCTTCCCCAAACAAGAACTTTTCCATCTCCGCTACGATCAATTCGCGCGCCTTGGGATCCATGGCGTTTAAGCGGTACTCATTGATGATCATGGTTTGATGTTGCAACCAAAGCGCCCATGCTTCTTTGGAGATGTTTTCGTAGATGCGCTGCCCCAACTCCCCGGGCCAGGGAGGAAAATCCAATCCTTCCGCTTCTCTGTCGAACTTAATACAATGAACAGTGCGACTCATTGACTACCCCAGTTTATCTAACAGTTTCTTGACCGGTGCGGCGAGCCCGCGGGCGTCCGGTTCGGTAAGGTTATACCAGACTAAACCGGGGTTCTCCATAATTCGATTGTCTGCTTTCCTGAGCGTGGCCGGAATGGGCGTGATGTCGAGATGAAAGTGCGTAAAGCTGTGTCGAAGGGTAGCCCATTTTTTACCCGCATCTATTGCTAATCCGAATCGCGTAGACATATAAAGGCTGGGATCTATGGCAGGTTCGAGCTCGGGAAAACTCCACAGTCCACCCCATATGCCACTCGGGGGACGTTGTTCTAGAAGGACTGAGTGATCCTTTTGCACCATAACCATTGAAACCGAGCGGATCGGCTTATGCCGTCTCGGACCTGGTGTGGGTAACCGGTCTTGTTCATTGTGCTTTTTCGCCAGGCAGGTGTTGGCGACCGGACAACCTCCACACAGGGGTCGTCGTCGAAGACACACCGTCGCCCCAAGATCCATGATAGCTTGTGTGTAGTCCGCGGTCCGCTCGGCAGGTGTCATATTTGACGCAATTTTCCATAAACGCTCCTCGATCCGCTTTTCACCAGGCCAACCATGAACACGATGCTGTCGGGTCAATACACGCTTTACGTTTCCATCCAATATGGGAAGTTTCTGACCAAAGGCAAAAGTCAAAATCGCGTGTGCAGTGGAACGCCCAATACCGGGGAGTTGGTACACTTTTTCCACTTCGGATGGAAACGAGCCTTCGTGCTGGCTACATATCTCCCTTGCCGCGCGATGTAGATTACGGGCGCGGGCGTAGTATCCAAGGCCTGTCCATAGATGTAAGACTTCGTCGATATCGCCAGCGGCGAGCTCCGAAATGGTAGGGAATCTTTTAATAAATCGCTCGAAATAAGGGATAACCGTCGCAACCTGGGTTTGCTGCAACATAATCTCCGACACCCAGATTTTGTAAGGGTCTGATTCCCGTTGCCAGGGTAGATTTTTACGCCCGTGTCGGTCGTACCATTTAAGCAGTTGGGAGGAGAACATATTTCAGAGTGAGCTGGCCACTCCTTTCTAAAGATGGAGCGGGTGATGGGAATCGAACCCACGTCATCAGCTTGGGAAGCTGAGGTTCTACCATTGAACTACACCCGCATACTGTTTAACGATTCCCATCACTTGTGATGGGATTACTCCGTACTTCCCTGTACTGCGCCCTTCGGGCCAACGTCGCGTCGCTCCGTTGTTCCAATTTGCTCCCGGCAAATTGGTCGACCCACGTCATCAGCTTGGGAAGCTGAGGTTCTACCATTGAACTACACCCGCGTTTTGTTTGGTAATTACTACTACCTTTGATGGAATTGGTATTCTATCAACCGCCAGTAACAATCACTATCGCTTCTCACAGCAACTATCCATTTTATGTCATTGACGAGTGCGGGTTAGGCTAGGTAGGCTCTTCTATCATGAATATCACAGTTAACGGCGATTCAATCGAAGTACCGGCAGGTCACACCCTTGCTAATCTAGTGATGGATTTGGCCGTCGGTGACCAACGCATCGCCATTGAGGTGAACGAGCAAATCGTTCCGCGCAGTACCTACGAGGCGTATAACTTAAAGCCTGGTGATCACGTAGAAGTGGTGACGGCAATTGGCGGCGGTTGAATCTCGTCTCGACTCAGAAAGGAAAGGTAGATATGTCAAAGTTGCAACCCATCGCTGAATCTATCGACGATGCATTAACTATTGCCGGTGTCGAATACAGCTCCCGTTTGTTAATCGGTACCGGGAAGTACAAGGATTTAGAGGAAACACGGCAAGCGGTAGAAGCCAGCGGAGCACAGATTGTCACCGTAGCCATACGACGGACAAATGTTGGACAAAACCGAGATGAACCCAACCTGTTGGATGTGATTCCGCCCGATCAGTACACCATATTACCCAACACAGCAGGATGTTATACGGCAAAGGATGCTGTTCGTACCTGTCAGATGGCGAGAGAACTGTTAGATGGGCATGCACTGGTCAAACTGGAAGTCCTCGGAGATGAGAAAACCTTGTTTCCCGACGTCGCGGCGACCCTCGTCGCGGCAGAAAAGCTCATAAAAGATGGCTTCGAAGTGATGGTTTATACCAATGATGACCCGATTATTGCCAAGGAGTTGGCCGAGATGGGATGTGTGGCGGTTATGCCTTTAGCGGCACCCATCGGGTCGGGTCTGGGTATTCGAAATCCGTATAACATTCGCTTTATTCTCGAAGATGCAATCGTCCCTATCCTGGTGGACGCTGGGGTGGGCACCGCAAGCGACGCGGCTATTGCTATGGAGCTTGGTTGTGATGGTGTATTGATGAATACCGCCATCGCCGCGGCACAAAATCCCGTGCGGATGGCAATCGCCATGCGAAAAGCGATTGAGGCTGGTCGTGAGGCTTTTCTCGCTGGGCGTATGCCCAGAAAACGGTATGCCAGTGCTTCGTCGCCGGATAAAGATTGGTAGCCTTGGGTTTAGAACAACAGCGATAGCCGTACAAGGATCGGCCATTCGCATCTAGTACGATCGGTCATAACGGTCGGATATCGTGCCTAAGTGGCACATTGCAAACCATGATCACCGCCCCACCGAATCGGACCAATATCCATTTACCGATCCGCAGTTATGTCCGTCGCGAGGGGCGTATGACTAAAGCGCAAGCTCGAGCCTTGGTTGAACTGTGGCCAGAATATGGGCTTGACGAGGGGGGTGATGTTCTCGATTTAAAAAAGGTATATGGCAGAGAAGTACCGACGATTGTAGAGATCGGGTTTGGTAATGGCAGCGCACTGGTTTCCATGGCTGCGGATAACCCACAATGTAATTTTCTCGGTATAGAAGTTTATCGTCCTGGTATAGGAAGTGCGTTGTTGAAGCTAAAGCAGTATGGAATCACAAATGTTCGTGTGATTATGAATGACGCTATACCGGTCATGCAGGAATGGATCGGTAAAGAATGCTTGTCGAAAATATTGATTTTCTTTCCGGATCCTTGGCCCAAGAAACGGCATCACAAGCGACGTTTGTTGCAAACACCATTTCTTAACACCGCAGTTGAACGTCTCAAACTAGGAGGGCATATCCATGTGGCGACGGATTGGGAAGACTATGCTCTGAGTATCTTGGACTTATTTCAGAGAGAACCGCGCCTCCGGAACTTGGATATCAGGAATCGATTCGTATCGCGGCCAGACTATAGACCGCAGACAAAATACGAGCAACGAGGTCTAGGCTACGGCCATACCGTCTGGGATGTAATATTTGAACGCACCTCGTAGCTATTCATCGTCACGTTTCAGGATTAGGGTCATGGCTCCGTCGGGTGCATCAAGCTTCAATTCAAATTCTATCGGGCGGCAGCATACCTGGCAGTCTTCGATATATCTTTGCTCGCCAGCAGATAGATCCAAGACGGTTTCGAACCGCTCTCCACAGTAAGGACAATCAATATGGCGAGGTTCTATCAATTTTGGATGGAGGCAGTTGATTGAGACCAGTTAATATGCAGGCTAAATATTACGCCGACTTGAACAATCGAGCCATTTCGTTAGGCTAGTGTCCATGGTTCAAAACGACACTCCATGGTGGGATGACTATTCCGACCAACCTTACCGGTTAGCCCCCGGTCAAAAACCGGGTCTGAGTTTTTCTGGCGTTAAGGAATACCTCACTATCGGAATGACCACTGTGCTGATGTCCGCGCCAGTCCTTTGGCGGTATTTCAGGTTGCGTCCGCAGCGTCCGTTAGCAGATCCACAGAAATTCATCGGTCTTAGCGTATCCCCAGACCCTCAGCACGATTCCGCCATACTCGAGATGTTGGATGAATTGGGCGTGCAGGAAGTGCTGGTGCGTATACCCGTCTGGGACCTCAATCGACTCGAAGAATATGTACGTTTTGTGGAACGACTAGGAGGGCGGAATGTACTCATTAATGTGTTACAAGATAAAGAAAGCGTAGCGCAACCAAACTTATGGCAAACCCGGGTGCGGGAGATTTTGGGTGCGCTGTCTCCTCGGTGCTCCCACTTTCAAATTGGCAACGCGATAAATCGCCGAAAATGGGGCTGCAGGCATAGCGGTGAATACCTGGATCTGCTCGAAGCAACGGATACGCTGCGTGACGAATTTCCCGGGGTAGAATTCATCGGTTCGTCTGTGATTGATTTTGAACCGCTGGTCACGGCACGCACTCTCTGGAATCGCAGGCACTATCAACTCGATGTAGTCAGCGCACTGCTGTATGTAAACCGGCGCGGGTCACCGATGTCTCGCCAATATAAACTCTTTGATTTATACAACAAGCTGCGCATGATCTATGCCATTGTCTTAAGCGGAAATCGAAATGCACGCCGGTTGTGGATCACTGAGTTCAACTGGCCGTTACTCGATACACGGCCTTATACCCCTAACTCGGGGCATCCCGACCGAACGGTAGATGAAGCAACGCAAGCGAGATACTTAAAGCAATACTATGAAATTGCCTATGCCACGGGTTGGGTGGAGAAAGTGTATTGGTGGCAATTGATAAATCCCGGCTATGGTCTGGTCGATCATCGCGGTGGGCAACTTAGGAAACATCCTTCTTTTTTTGCGCTGAAAGATCTGGTGCACGGAGGACTGCATGAATAATCGCGGCGAGGACGCCGCTCTTACGTGATAGTAGCGAGTGGTCTTGTATCTAGTAGCTAGTAAAAAATAAAGGGAGACCGTACTCGTTACTCGTGACTAGTCACTATCAACGTAGGAGGTCCACCACGCGCTGATGATTGGAGAAAAGCGCCGCTTCTCTTGATATTTCTTTAAACTTTCACACTTAAAACTCTTTTACACCCTCATCTGTTCCGAGCAGTAGAATATCGGCGGGTCGTCGTGCAAAAATACCGTTACTGACGACTCCAGCTAGATGATCGATAGATTCTTCAGCTGCTTTTGGGTCAGTAATTTTCAGGTCATGCACATCCAGAATCAGGTTTCCGTTGTCTGTCGTTAGTCCCTTTCTCTCGATTGGGCGTCCACCAAGCACGGCGAGTTGACGCGCGACATAACTTTTGGCCATTGGGATAACTTCAACAGGAAGTGGGAACGCACCCAACACGTCGACAAGTTTCGTTTGATCGGCAATACAGACAAACTCTTTGCTGGCGGCTGCGAGGATTTTTTCACGGGTCAGTGCGCCGCCTCCGCCCTTGATAAGACACAGGTCTTTGGTCGTTTCATCCGCACCGTCTACGTATAAAGGTAAATCGCCGGTGTCGTTTAAGTCGAGAAGGGGGATCTGCTGCTGCCGCAGCCTTTTTGCGGTGGCCTCGGAGCTCGCTACAGCGCCGTCAATTATCTCCTTTAGCTTAATCAAAGCGTCGATAAAGTAATTGACAGTAGAGCCGGTTCCTACACCTATAACCATGCCGGCTTCGACGAAGGCCAACGCAGCCTCAGCTGCACTTTTTTTATTCAAATCTTGGCTCATGACGAGGGTGTTTGTTTGTTCGTAATCCAGGATAACCTTTTACGAGATACAACTGAAGGTACCTCGGTAGGGTTTCGAGAATATAGTAGGACGTGCGCCCCGCGCCGATGTATTCGCGGCGAAGGCACCAGGCTGGCTGGTTATTTGGGCTTAAAATAGAGGGTAAAGTGGCTTAGTTGACCGTAAGTTTGGTAGCAGCGGTATTTAGTGCAGTCAAACAATTGTCGTAATTTAAAAACTTTTCACCCGGTAGTGGTGTTTCCTGAGCCCTCAGTAATTCTTGTATTCTGCGGTTACTGGAGCTTTGTTGATTGCCGACTTGTACCTCAAAGTAATTCGGGCTGGTCTGCAGATATCCTACCAGGTCGCCAAAATGTCTTAACGTCGCGATTACAATCCGTAACTTATACAAACGTGATTCGGGTGTGTCTTGCGAACCCTGCTTGATATTGGCGTCCATATCTTTGTCGATAATGTCCCGAATAGAACTGACCAGAGTGGCTTGATCTTGGCTACCGGTATTCTTTGCCCAAATCGAAGTTGGATTGGGTGCAACTTCCTCACCAGATAAGATCGTTCTCAAGCGATGAAGTTGATTGTCCAATTCATCGAGTGAGTCGGTTGAAGGCCCCCTCGCTATCCTTGATTCAATACCCGCCAACTGGGTTCGATACTTTATCGAGTTATTGACATCTTTCAGATTGTGTGAATCTGATGTAGTAATGACATTCAATCGAGCTTTTAGGTCGGAATACTGTTGCATAACAGTGGAAACCTCAGCCGCTATCTGGTCTCTGTAGCTACGGATCCTAGGCAACGTTGAGTGTATTTGGGCAATGACGCTGTCGATTTTACTTTGCTGATCGGCATACCACTGTTCAATGTCAGAATTGCTGTAAACCCTGATGAATCCCTCGATTTCATCGGTGACTCTATTCTTTAATGCACGGTCATTCGAACCATCGTAAAACTGACGCAGGCCTTCGGTCACGGCGCAGTGGTTGATCACATTTAAATAGTCTGGTTCAGCGACGGCCGCGACTGGTTGTACAGGTTCGCTTATCACATGCTCTCTTTCCGTGTAGCGGTAATTCTCAGTAGAATTTGAAAGGAAGTTGGCAAATAGCTGAAAAGAAACGCCGACTATAATTAAACTGACAAAAATATTGTTCTTTGCAAAATAAATCAGGTTACCACCTAAATTATTTGTTCCCCCATAGATATTATCCAGCTTATTGTTTAACTGTTGCTCTCCCTCAAAGTTCCTATACCACTCGAACTTACTATGTAACTTGTTTCGGATATTACTTTTGTAGTAAGCCTGTATCAGCGCATTCTCAGGCCATCGGAGGATCTTTAGTAGATTGCCTAATAATAAATTACCGAGTAATTTTCGTCTTGATTTACCTGAATCCTGATCTGGATCGTGCTCGCCTTCTTTAGTATCAGAGAGCGTTCCAATGTCCAGAATACCGTTCTCATCTACCACCAATGCTGCTGGCGTGTTTTTTTCCTTAGTACCGAGAATAACCGTTTCCGTAACAACAGTAGTTTCACTGTCGTCCGCTGATCCTTTGGTCTTTTTTAGTACGCGCATGTGGTTTCCATT
Organism: Arenicellales bacterium; assembly: GCA_030066885.1. GTDB lineage: Bacteria > Pseudomonadota > Gammaproteobacteria > Arenicellales > JAANXG01 > JAHEKE01. The sequence goes on from JASJAT010000163.1 coordinate 8,812, forward strand.
TAGATCCTGCACAAGCTCTGCGGATAAATTAATCCCCGCAGGTAAGGGTCACATCCTCACAGAAAAGGGGAACAAGCCGGGGTAGCGTTCGCTGTATATGAACCTTCCTTAGTAGCGAGAGTAGAACAAAATCAAGCATGTGCAAGGCTGTGCCGACGGGCGAACTTAGCCCGATTGGGTCTCGCTGAAAAACCACGCTAAGAATGCAATCTAACACCTTGTCGTGGCTCAACTAAATCAAACTAGTTGGCTATACAGCATTAATTCAGTTTTTAAGCAGGCTGATTATTTCCAGGAAGATCTCAAGTTAATTCAGCGGATTGAGTGCACTTCTCAAGTGGGCACAGGGCGTGAACATCGGATATATTCATAAGACTTCATTGTAATTTCTTTCTTAATACCAAAATTCTTCCAGTTGAAATCGAAGTGAGTATCGAATCTTGGACTTCATCACAGAGCATTTGTGCCTGGGAGCCTACACGTGACGTACCTGAATTGCGCGAAGGTGATATACACCTTTGGTGGGTGTCGTTGCGAGGCTCAAACAGTGAGCTCCTGGGGTTTCGAAAAACCTTGTCTTCAGACGAGCAGCAAAGAGCCGATCGATATCGGTTTGAGCGACACCGAAATGCCTATACTGTTGGTCGAGGTGTCTTAAGGTCGATTCTAAGTGGCTACACGAATGAGGCTACACACCGGATCAAGTTTCGTTTCGGATCACACGGTAAACCAGGTTTGGTGAATACCGTGGGCCACAAACGTTTATGTTTTAACTATACCGACGCAAACTATCATGCGTTGTATGCGTTCACCTGGAACCAGGAAATAGGTGTGGACCTTGAAGATCTTAACCGAGACGTAGAATTCGAGCGAATTGCGGAACGCAAGTTTACTAGAAAAGAAGCTAAGGCTATTTTAGCGTTACCTCAATCTAAACGTCGATCGGCCTTTCTGGCTTGTTGGACAAGAAAGGAGGGCTACGGCAAAGCGGAAGGTTGGGGAATTCACTATCCCTTGGACAGCGTAGAAGTCTGTATAAATTGCGAAACCGATCGGGTGGATTTGGAAGCAGGTAACGGCCCAACTCGAAACTGGATTATTCAGCAACTCTACCCGACACCAGAGTTTGTAGGTACGTTGGTATATCCATCCGTAATGAATCCTGGCAACAACCTGATCATTAGATACCTGCGAACCAAACCCGGTTGGATGCTTCGTTAAATACCGGTGACAGTATTCTTTTTAAATCCGTTTGTAGAAACAAATTCAAAGTATGTCGACAAGACGAATACTTACACTAAAAAACAGTTCGCTCCTACTAATCTCCATGTCACCTCACGCCGATTCGAATCGCGGCGGGAGTGCCAAGGTTACAGGTGGATTTAAAGTATACTGTCCCCGGTTTATTGGGTTTGTTCCGCCTTCTCTATAACAACGTCCTCGACAGGAACATCGCTATGCATACCGACATTGCCTGTGGGAGCTTGTGAGATCGCATCCACCACATCCATACCAGATACGACTTTAGCGAAAACAGCGTATCCCCAACCGTTAGTATCTTTCGCTTTGTGATCCAAGAAGTCGTTGTCCTTTAGATTTATAAAGAATTGAGAAGTAGCGGAGTGGGGATCACTTGTACGGGCCATGGACAAGGTTCCGCGCTCGTTCTTGAGACCATTGTCTGCTTCATTTTCGATTGGAGCGTTGGTCGTCTTTTGCTTCATTCCCGGCTCGAATCCTCCCCCCTGGATTACAAAGTTGGGTATGACACGATGAAAAATCAGGCCATCGAAATAACCTTCGTTAACATACTGCATGAAATTCGCGGTAGTGTCAGGCGCTTCGTCTTGAAAAAGCTCTATTTCTATCACGCCAAAATTCGTTGTCATTTTTACCATTGGGTTTTCCCCTGCTTGTGGGTGACTGACGAGAACAATCGTAGACAGCAATATCATCATTGCCGCCAATTTTTGTGGATACTTCATTTCTTTGGTGCCTGATTTTCGAGTTTTAGGATGTAGTCCCATTCTTTCTTTTGGATAGGCAGAATCGATAGCCGGTTGCCTCGCTGTAACAACCGCATGTTCTGCAACTGTTTATGTTGCTTTAGCTCCCGTAAGGAAATAAAACGTTTTAGTCTTCGTACGTATTGTACATCGACCATGTACCAACGGGGATTAGACGCGTCACTTTTTGGATCGTAATACTTTTCATTGGGATCGAACGCTGTGAAGTCAGGGTACGCCGATTTACGAATTTTCATGATACCGGCTATACCAGGATCTTCGCAGTTCGAATGGTAGAAGAAAGCGAGGTCTCCTTTAACCATTTGATCGCGCATAAAGTTACGTGCCTGATAATTTCTAATTCCATCCCAGTGATCTGTCTTTTCCTTTTTTAAATCATCGAAACCATAAACATCTGGCTCGCTCTTCATTAACCAGTATTGCATATGTTCTTGTCAGGTCGTATTGGTCTAGTTTAGAAACTTAACAAATCGATAAGCTTCATAACAACCACTAGCTGAACCCTATCCGAATAAAACGTTGATCGGTTATAACACCCGACAAGGGAATGTCCCAATAGTCTTTTGGGATATAGTCAACGTTTTGAAATTGATAGGCAGCGCCAATGATGGTTACAGATCGTGCTCTACCCCTTCTTTTTACGAAGCTAAGCGTCGCATCATAGTACCCGCCTCCCATACCAATACGGCCTCCCGAGTAATCGAAAGCGACCAAAGGAACCAACACAAGGTCTAGAGACTCAGCCCTTATCCTCTTTGTGTTTACCGGCTCCGGGATTCCGAAACGGTCTGGAATTAACCTGGTGTCAGGTTCGTATAAACCAAACCACAATCGCCTTTGTCCTCGTGGTGGCAAAATTGGCAGGTAGAAGCTTTTTGACTTAGCGTCAGGTATGACCAGTGTAACGTCGATTTCAC
>JASJAT010000164.1 GCA_030066885.1 Arenicellales bacterium
TTCAAGAAGGTCGAGTAGTCCAGGCGCTGGCTTTGCGAGGCCCGATCCGGGGCAAAATTGTTGAATACCGCCATCAACACCATCGCGATGACCAGCCACAAAATCAGGTTCTTGGACAAATTATTCACAATATTGACTCTCTATCCTTATGTCACTCTACACCTTTCTAATATGAGGGCAAGCTTGGGCTTTTACTATATGAGGTTAGCGATTTCCCACAAACAGTACGATTTAACGATTTTGGCATCTATCTATCTAAATAGAGTCTATGTTTCGTCAAAGGTTCTCCGCGGTTTGGCATCAAAAGCGCCATTCCTAAATAACACATTAGTCTTGACCTTGTAGTTAAGTACAGGGTTTACTATGACTGCATGAAATCCTTAACGCGAGGTCAAGTGGCGCGTGCCAGCGGAGTCGGTGCAGAGACAGTTCGCTTTTACGAAAGTGAGGGATTGCTACCGCCGATTCCCCGCTCCAGCAGTGGGTACCGATATTACACTGAAGATACGGTGCAACGGCTCAATTTCATCCGACGCGCAAAAAAGTTAGGTTTTAACCTAAAGGAGATAAAAGAACTTCTGTCCCTTCACGATAACCCCCATGCGAGCCGTGCAGCCGTCAAGACACTGACAGAAACCAAACTCACAGAGATTGAAAAAAGAATTGTGGACCTTCAGCGAATGCGGGAAGTACTCGCCCACTTGGCAGCAGAATGTTCCGGCGAAGGTCCGATCAGCGGTTGCCCCATTATTCAAACACTAGAAAGCGGTGAGTCCGAAGAATGACGTCACATAATTTGGAAACAAATACTGAGGTAGAAGCCACGCGTTTTAAAGATCCTGTGTGTGGCATGTCGGTTGACCCACAACAATCGGTGAGCACGGCTTACTTAAATACCGAATACTTTTTCTGTTGCTCCGGCTGTCGAGATAAGTTTATCGAAGATCCAGAACGGTACCTGTCCACGCCCTCAGTAGAGCCCGATCATGCTGATAGGGGTGCCGGTGGACGCTACATATGCCCCATGTGTCCGGGAGTCGAGAGTGATCATGCCAGTGCCTGTCCCAGTTGCGGCATGGCGCTAGAGCCTGAAACACCCCAAAAGGCAAGCCGCACAATCTATACCTGCCCGATGCACCCGGATATCGAGCAAGCTGAACCGGGCACCTGTCCGAAATGCGGTATGGCCTTGGAACCAAAGACCATCGCAGTCGACCACGCCAACCCGGAGCTGATCGACATGCGACGCCGTTTTGTCGTCAGCCTAATCTTATCGGTGCCTCTTTTTCTGCTGGCTATGGCGCACGACTTTTTCCCTGAGGCCGTGCAGACGCTGATCTCTACACCTGCACTTCAGAAAGTCCAGTTCTTGTTGGCGACACCGGTCGTACTATGGGCGGGGTGGCCGTTTTTCGAACGCGGCTGGAAATCTATAGTTAATAGACAGCTCAACATGTTCACACTGATTGCCATAGGGGTCGGTGTGGCATGGGTGTACAGCGTCGTTGCCACATTTTTTCCGCAGGTTTTCCCTCCCACGGTGCGTCTCGCAGATGGAACTGTGGCTGTCTATTTTGAAGCATCTGCAGTGATCGTGACCTTAATTCTGGTAGGCCAGGTACTGGAGCTCAGAGCTCGGGACAAGACCGGTGCCGCTATCCAGATGCTTCTTGGCCTGGCTCCGAATTCGGCACGCATCGTCTATGACGACGGTCGCGAGGAAGACATCCCACTCGATCAAGTACAAGTTGGTGACACTCTTCGCATTCGACCGGGTGAGAAAATCCCCGTTGACGGCCTGGTAACCAGCGGGAGCACTCACATCGATGAGTCCATGGTAACCGGTGAACCCATCCCGGTGGAAAAGCAACCCGGTGATGGATTGATCGGGGCAACGGTTAACGGTACCGGCAGTATTTTGATGCGAGCCGAACGGGTGGGCGAAGACACCCTGCTCGCGCAGATCGTACGCATGGTCAGCGAAGCCCAGCGCAGTCGAGCACCTATTCAAGCGCTAGCAGACACCGTCGCCAGTTATTTTGTACCCGCAGTTATCGTGGTTGCCCTGTTAGCGCTTGTAATATGGCTCATATTTGGCCCGGAGCCACGCTTAGCCCATGCCATTATCAGCGCTGTGTCGGTTCTTATTATCGCTTGTCCCTGCGCCCTTGGACTGGCCACGCCCATGTCGATCATGGTGGGTACCGGTAGAGGGGCATCTGCTGGAGTACTGATCAAAAACGCAAGAGCGCTCGAAGCTTTGGAAAAGATAGATACGCTGGTTGTTGATAAAACGGGAACTTTAACCCTCGGTAAACCGGAATTAGTATCCTTAAAGGTGGCTGACGGCTACGATCGAAACCTTGCTTTAGAACTGGCTGCGAGTTTAGAACAGGCAAGTGAACATCCCCTTGCAGCGGCTATCGTTCGAGCAGCAAAAGAAAAGGGACTCACTATATATTCGGTTGAAACCTTTAGTTCGGTAACCGGCAAAGGCGTTATCGGTGACGTTCAAGGTAAGGCTGTTGCCATAGGCAATATCAAACTCATGCAACACCTCGACATCGACGCCGATCGATGGGATGAAAGCGCCAATAAGCTCCGCTCAGATGGTCAAACGGTAATGATGCTGGCTGTCAACAGCGAGATCGTGGGCCTCTTGGGCGTGGCCGACCCAATTAAACAAACCACACCACAAGCGGTCAAAGATTTGCACAGCGAAGGTGTGAACATCATGATGTTAACCGGAGACAACCACAAAACTGCACAAGCAGTGGCGGCCAAGCTCGGCATCGATCGCGTGCAAGCTGATGTGTTACCCGGTGACAAAACCGATGCGATTAAGCATTTGCAAACTAGAGACACTGTTGTCGCTATGGCTGGCGACGGAATAAACGATGCGCCAGCACTGGCCCAGGCAAACGTTGGTATCGCCATGGGAACCGGCGCCGATATCGCCATGGAGAGCGCTGACATTACTTTGGTAAGAGGTGACTTGATTGGGATCGTGCGTGCCATTCGCTTGAGTCGAGCAACGATGAAAAACATCAGACAGAATCTCTTTTTCGCTTTCATCTATAACTCGATTGGGGTGCCAATCGCAGCGGGTGTGCTCTATCCTTTTTTCGGGCTGCTGCTATCGCCCATGGTAGCCGCAGCGGCGATGAGCCTGAGTTCGGTGTCTGTGATAACCAACGCATTACGTTTACGCAAGGTCCCGCTTTAGATGACCGATTACATCATCCAATACGAGGCACCTATACGCTTGGGATTTTTCTTCTCCGTATTCTTGATAATGGCGAGTGTCGAGTTAATCTGGCCCAGGCGGAAACTTAGTGTTTCCAAAGTACGCCGGTGGACCAGTAATCTGGGTATAGTCGTCTTGAATACAATCACCATTCGTCTTTTATTCCCAACCGCGGCAGTAGGTATCGCCCTATTAGCTGAAAGCCGTCAGTGGGGATTGCTTCATCTTCTGCAAATGCCATATTGGACGAATGTAGCCATCTCGGTGGTTGCACTTGATTTGATTATCTACGCACAACACGTGCTCATGCACAAAGTACCGTTGCTATGGCGACTGCATCGTGTTCATCATGTGGACTTGGACTTTGACGTGACGACCGGAGCACGATTTCATCCGGTCGAAATCGTGATATCCATGTTGATTAAGTTCGGATCCGTATTGATCTTGGGGGCGCCGGCCGCAGCAGTGGTGATCTTTGAAGTTCTGCTTAACGGTACCGCTATGTTCAATCACGGTAACGTGCGTTTACCACCCACTGTGGATGGCTTTTTGCGCCTATTCTTGGTCACTCCTGATATGCATCGTGTCCATCATTCTGTGATACACAGGGAAACGGACAGCAATTACGGCTTCAACTTACCGTGGTGGGACCGGCTATTCGGGACTTATCGCGCGCAGCCGAACGCCGGTCATACGGGTATGACCATCGGCTTGGACAATATCCGCGAGCAAGCGCTTTGCGTCAATCTTGTCGGTATGTTGAAACTGCCATTTATTCAAGCGGGTGTAGGAGTGCCATCATCGCCGCAATAATCTACGCTTCAAATCGATCACTATTTTGGTCGCATTATTCTCTCGCTAAGACGCAAGAGGTTAACTTGTTGCTAGTGACTAGTAGCGAGTGATTTGCCTATCCAAAACATCTTCTCTCGCAAAGGTACAAATCTCGCCGAGAATAAAATAGCATTAGCCATAGGTACTGGTTGTGAACTGGACTTTTTGGTTAGTGACTCACTACTCGCCACTAGAAGACTAGCCCCTTTTCTAAGCAGACAACCTGATAGGTTGTCGTCTTTGACCCCAATTCCCAGGCGCCTTATCAAATACACCGGCACAGGGTGTACCGCATTGTCGGCAGCGGCCTGCCTCATCCATATCCCAATGGGTCAACTCATACCAATCCCGGCCAATGATCTTGGCCTGACAACTGTGACAATAGGTACTGCCTCCCCCTTCGTCGTGCACATTCCCCGTGTAGGCATAGCGAACACCATTCTCAATGGCGGTACGACGAGCCAAAGTTAATGTTTTGGCGGGAGTGTGTGTCTTATCCCTCATTTTCCAATCAGGATGAAAGGCGGTAAAGTGCATGGGGACATCGGGACCCAGCTTATCAACCACCCAATCAGTCATCGCATCGAGCTCTTTGGGTGAATCGTTTTCATCCGGTATCAACAGCGTAGTCGTTTCAAACCAAACCCTTGTCTCGTGTTTTAAATATTCCAAAGTCTCCAGCACCGGTTTTAAGTCCCCGCCGCAGATCTTCTTGTAGAACGCTTCGGTGAACGCTTTGAGATCTACATTGGCCGCATCCATGTGGTCAAAAAACTCAACTCTGGGTTCGGGACAGATATACCCCGCCGTTACTGCTACGGTTTTAATCCCCAACTCCCTACAAGCCTGAGCGATGTCTATAGCGTATTCATGAAAGATGACTGGATCATTGTAGGTGAAGGCCACGCTGCGGCAGCCCGTATCCCGGGCGGCTTGGGCTATGCGCTCCGGTGAAGCACTGTCCGCCAGAGTATCCATTTCCCTGGATTTACTGATATCCCAGTTTTGGCAGAACTTGCAGGCCAGGTTACAACCGGCGGTACCAAACGACAGGACGGGAGTTCCAGGCAGAAAATGGTTAAGCGGTTTCTTTTCGATCGGGTCTACACAAAATCCACTTGAACGTCCGTAAGTAGTCAGAACGATTCGGTCGTCCTGCCGTTTGCGGACAAAGCACAAACCCCGTTGGCCTTCGCGCAATCGACAAAATCGGGGGCAAAGGTCACATTGGATACGCTGGTCATCTGTGACGTGCCAGTAGCGAGTCGGAAAATTATCCATCTGTGACAAAATACATCGTTAAACTTTCTTTATTTATGCGTCCTTTGATGTACAAGTTCAAGGTGTCACCCCTACACCAAAGGAAACTTGATCTACGTCGGGTTTCTACGAACGAAATAGCTTAAAATTAATGTAAAGGATTTGAGTACTCATACTTGTTCTAACCTTTTGAAATAGCTGAGAAAGCTGATGGATACCGTAAGGCAACCCGCAGTGGCTGGGATGTTCTATCCCAGTGACACTGCTGAACTTCAAGATCAAGTGCATGGGTTCTTGCGTTCGGCGAGACCTGCAAAACACATCCCCAAAGCAATCATTGCACCGCACGCAGGCTATATATATTCCGGTGCTATCGCGGGCTCCGCCTATGCTCCTGTGCAAGAAATCGGTGACCACTTCGATCGGGTCATATTACTAGGTCCCTGTCACAGGGAATATGTCAGCGGGATAGCGGCCAGCACTGCGACTGCGTTTACCACACCACTCGGTGAAATACCGCTGGACCAGGCGGGGATCCATTCCATAGTGGAAAAACTCGACTTCGTTGAATACAGCGACCGGGCGCACAAACTGGAGCACAGTCTGGAGGTACAACTTCCTTTTCTCCAGTCCATATTGAAAGATTTTTCCTTGTTGCCTTTTGCTGTGGGCGGCGCCACACCTGCACAGGTCGAAGCCCTCCTGGATGAGCTGTGGCTTGATCCATCGCAGTTGGTTGTAGTCAGCTCGGATTTGAGCCACTACCTCGACTATTCAAGCGCACAAAAGATTGACAGCTTTACGACACAAAAAATCGAACACTTGGATCCAACCGATTTGTCTCCAGAACACGCGTGTGGACAAAGACCTGTATGCGGGTTGTTGCGGTATGCCTCGAAACATGGACTCAAATGTGAAGTTGTCGATGTACGTAATTCTGGCGACACGTCTGGTACGCGCGACCGAGTTGTTGGCTATGGAGCGTACCTGTTTTACGAATAGGGGCGGGCAGTGATCCCACGCGAACACCGCGAGCGGCTGACTACACTGGCCTATGAATCGATTGAACACGGCATCTGCCATCAACGCCCCATTCCCGTTAGCACAGAAGACTGGCCGGAAGAATTGTGTGCGACTCGGGCCAGCTTCGTTACTTTGCACAAGTATGATGAGTTGCGGGGCTGCATCGGTGCCCTGACAGCGACCCTTCCGTTAGTGCAAGATGTAGCAGAACACGCTTTTGATGCTGCCTTTAAGGATCCTCGATTCGGTCCGGTAACGGAATTCGAGTTAGGTCTACTGAGTATTCACCTTTCGGTGTTGTCTCCACCTGAACCGCTCACCTTCGGCAGTGAAGCTGAACTGCTCGGAATGATCAGGCCTGGGGTAGATGGTCTAATCCTCAAAGAAAGGGCGCACCAGGGTACGTTCTTGCCCTCTGTTTGGGAAAAGCTGCCTGATCCCAAACAGTTTCTCAGGCACCTGAAACAAAAAGCCCGATTGGGCCCGGATTATTGGTCGGACACCATCCAAATCGAACGTTACAGTACCGAATCCTGGTAGATGTCCCCGAAGGCGTCGCGCCAGCCCAATCTAAAAACGGATTTTTCTCTCGCAAAGGCGCAAAGCTCGCAAAGAAAGAAATTTGTATCGATACACCTGACTAATTCGGTTTCGTTATTCTCTTTCGTAAAGGGGGCTCCAGTTGTGTCGCGGCGTTGCGCCCGCTCCTACAGTCGAGACGCCGGGCTCGCAGCAGTAGAATTCAAAGACTTCAACATGGTCGTTGCGAGGCCGCGTTAGCGGCCGTGGCAAGCCAGAAACGTTTTTACTGGATTGTTTTGCTATTTGCTCGCAATGACTGTGTAACTCCACATCCCCTCGGTCCGGCTTAATCGCGGCGGGAGCGCCGCTCCTACAAACCTAATCGAGGCTTTATTGACAGGGAACGGTGTCAGCCAGAGAATGATCTTCAGTATCTCTGGGCGATCACAGGATATCCATGGGTTTCATCGGAAAACACTGGAACGGTGAGTACTCGCTGACTGTATCCTTTTGGCTGAATTTCGTTGTTTTAACCGCCGCGTATCACTTCACAGAGCCCTTTCTACAGCGCCCGTTTGTTGATCGACCCTGGGTTTTTATCACGATCACAATCATTTACGTCGTCATTTGCCGACTGATCATCTACCCCTGGCAGGTAGTCGGTTTACTCAGGGCATCGGACAAACATTACCTTGTACACGACCGCGCCATTGTGAGGTACGGCGTTCAGGCGATCATTGTCATAAGCCTGGCTCTAACCGTTGCTCACATCATCGGCTCGGTGCAGTTTCTATTTGTCTACAAACAAAAAATGGACTATCGAGCACGGATCGAAAAAATAGACTATTCCCTCACTCTCACCGATCAAGAGCGGTTGATCCATTTAAAAGGACCGTTGGGTTTTGGCATCACCAACGCGGTTGCGCAGATGTTGATCGACAATCCCAAGGTTCGAGGCATCGTTTTGGATAGTGAAGGTGGGCAAATATACGAGGGCAGGGGGCTGGCCAGATTAATTGAAACCTACGGCCTGGATACCTACTCCTTTGAGGGCTGCAGCTCAGCCTGCACAACCGCCTTCATCGGTGGAAACAATCGATACCTCGGGGCGAGTGCAAGGCTAGGTTTCCACCAATATAAATTCGATTCTGACAAGATCCGTCAATTTGCCTTGTTATACGATCTGGAAAACGAGCAGCAACAGGATCTTGCCCTCTACAGATCAAAACAAATAAAAAGTGACTTTTTAGAGAAGGTATTTGAAACATCCTGGGATGACATGTGGTTCCCCAGTGCGGAGGTCCTTATAAATGCTGGTGTTGTGACCGGCATTGTTACAGGAGACAGTACACTTTTTAACAAGAAGGTCCCATCAAGCACCGTTGAATAATGTTAAAAAGTATACTGTCCCCGGTTTAACCTGGGGTCATCCCCCGTAGGCGTTCGTTGCGGCGCCGTAACAACTCAACCGTAGTTAGCAACATAATGGCGACGATGACCAACAAGGTTGCGACCGCAAGTATGGTTGGGCTGATGTGCTCGCGGATCCCGGAAAACATTTGCCAGGGTATGGTGCGCTGCTCGAAACTGCCGACAAAGAGCACTACCACTACCTCATCGAAAGAGGTGACGAAGGCAAATAACGCACCGGAGATTACGCCCGGTAGGATCAACGGTACGATTATCTTGAAAAATGTAGTGGTCGGTGATGCCCCCAGGTTGGCCGAAGCCCGGATCAAGCTCTCGTCGAAGCCGACTAAGGTTGCGGTGACGGTAATGACCACAAACGGGGTAGACAAAGCGGCATGGGCCAGGATGACACCAATATGGGTACCCTGTAAGTCAAGCCGGGAATAAAAGAAAAACATACCAGCAGCGGAAATGATCAATGGCACAATCATTGGAGAGATCAACACTCCCATAATGGCCGTGCGGTAAGGTACATGAGGTCTGCTTAAACCCAACGCGGCCAAAGTACCCAAAAAAGTTGCGATCAGGGTCGAAAAAATAGCAATAATAAAACTATTCCAAACCGCACCCTGCCAGTTGAGGTTGGTAAAGAAATCTTTATACCAACGCAATGAAAAACCCTCCGGATCCAGCGACAACATCTCTGGCGTAAAGGTAAAGAACGGCACGGTGTTAAACGACAACGGGACAATAACGAGAATCGGAAAAATCAAAAAGAAGAAAATCAGGCCGCAAATAACTCTAAACGTGTAGTGCCAAATACGTTCGCCGGTGGTGGTATAAGCTGGTAGGGCCATATCGACTATCCGAGTTTCATGTTGTTGATACCAACCACCTTGTCATACAGGATGTACAATACCAGGACAATGGCCAGCAGGTAGACCGCCAGGGCCGCCGCCAGTCCCCAGTTCAAAGAAGTCGATATATGATAGGCGATGAAGTTGCTGATAAACGTACCGTCGGTACCACCGACCAGGGCTGGGGTGATGTAATACCCGATAGAGATAATAAAAACTAAGATACAACCGGCACCGATACCGGGCACCGTATTGGGCATATATACCCTGACGAAAGCGAGAAACGGATTAGCACCCAACGAGCGTGCCGCTCGCATATAACTTGGCGGGATGGTTTTCATCACGCTGTACAGCGGCAATACCATAAACGGCAGCAGTATATGAACCATCGCAATAATGGTGCCCGTTTTATTGTGGATCATACTGAGGCGGCCATCCTCCGATACCACATTGAGCCACACCAGTAAGTCGTTGATGACACCGTGTTGTTGCAACAGCGCAATCCATGATGTGGTCCGCACGAGGAGTGACGTCCAAAACGGCAGCAACACCAGAATTATCAATATGTTACTCGTGCGTAAGGGCAAGGTAGATAATAGATAAGAGATGGGATAGGCCAAAATCAGACAGATGACTGTGATCAAGGCACTCATCCATAGAGTGCGGCCGAAGAGCTTGACGTAGATCTGCCGTTTTTCATCCTGCGCTCGGATAGAGCCGTGTTCATCGGTGCGCATATCCAGACCAGCCAGGTAGTAAGACATGGTGTATTTACCACGCTCACGATGTATGAGCCGCCAAGTGTTGATGTCACCCCACTTCTTGTCCATCTTAATAAGGGCTTCCTTATACGGCGGATCCTCAATTTTCTTGACTCTGCGCTGGGATTTCCGAAACAGGCTGGACATACCCGATTTTTCGTAATTCAGTCTTTTGCCTACCCGACCGATGGTCTTGTTTTCTGCCCCTTCTTTCAGGTCCAGGAACAACTCCTCGAATATAGGTTCGTCCGGGATTTCCTCGCCTGTGGGATCCCATTCACCGAGTGCCTGTACGGTTCGACTCATATATTGTGGCATCACCGTGTTGTCCACGCCCCGGTACAACATATCGAAGATGGGCATGAGGAAGGTGATCAGAATAAACAGAAAGAGCGGCGCAATTAATAGTAGTGCTCTAGTCTTTTCACGGCGCAATGCGCGCTGTAAGCTGACCTTCAACGGCGTTCCGTCGGCAGTGGTAAGGATTTCTTTCTCCGCCGGAGCGGTGAGTACTACATTATTTGCAGTCGCTTCAGCCATTTTTATTTGCCATCTTTTATGACGAATCGGGAATGGGTGGTCACACCACACCCATTCCCGTCATCAATGATACCTCTTGCGCGTTGAATTTATTGCGCTAACCAGGCATTAAAACGCTCGTCTAACTCATCGCGACGGTCCGCCCAAAACTCGAAGTTAAACAACAAGGTAGTCTTGGCGTTCTCAGGAGCCGTTGGCATATGCGGACCCATTTCGATACCCAAATCCGCGTGCTTACCCACTAAGGGAGCGGAAGACTTCCTGGCTGGACCGTAGGAAATGAACTTAGCCTGGTCGGCCAGACGTTGAGTATCGGTTGCCCATTTCAAATATTTCAGAACCTCGGCTTCGTTCTTACCGCCCTTGGGCACTACCCAACCGTCCAGGTCGAACACCTGCCAATCCCACATCATGCCGATGGGTTGTTTCTCTTCCTCAATGGCAGAGAACAAACGACCATTGTAGGCGGAGGCCATAACCACTTCACCGTCGGCCAAAAGTTGCGTCGGCACTGCACCTTTGACCCACCACACAACCTGGTCCTTGATAGTATCCAGCTTGGCGAACGCACGATCTACACCTTCTTCGGTTTCCAATACGTCGTAAACCTCTTCAGGCGGCACACCGTCGGCAATCAAAGCCCACTCCAAGTTGTTGATGGACGCTTTCTCTAAAGAACGTTTACCGGGAATTTTCTCCAGATCAAACACATCAGCGATCGAGGTCGGTGGTGTTTTCACTAAATCAGTACGATAACCAAAGGTTGTTGAGTACACGATCTGAGGAATAAAGCACTCAGATACAATCATATCGCCGAAGTCTTCTGACGCTGGGGTGCCATCAGGTGCCGGGGCCAGCATTGTGTCGTGATCAATCTCTAGTACTATTCCCTCATCACAGGCCGTGATGGCGGCAGAGGCGACCATGTCGACCAGGTCCCATGAAATATTGCCTGCTTCTACTTGGGCTCTGAGTTTGGCCAGGCCCTCAGACGCAGAATCGTCATTTAGAATCTTAATATCAGGATTCATTTTCATATAAGGCTCGTGATAAGCCTTTTGCTGGCTCGCTGTGTAAGCGCCACCCCATGAGACGACGGTGAGGTCTACCGCTTGTGCTGTACCTGCAAGCAGTAATCCACTGGCTAGCCCAGCTGCCACACTTGTTAACTTCAACTTCATTTCTTGCTACCTCCATCTGTTACTGGCCACGCCAGCATTGGTTTTAACGTTAAAACGGACTCACGTCCGGGACTGCTCTACTAGTAGTTAGACCGTCGGTTTTTGTCACCTTAAGCATCCAGTGCCCGACAGTCCTCCATCTTCCACCCGACCTTCACGGTTTCACCTTCACGTAGTTTCGCGTGCGCGGCCGAGTTTGGAACCTTTACAACGAATTCTTCGTGACCACAAACGTTCATCCGGGTGCGGATATGGTCACCGAGATAAATCAATTCTTCGACCTCCCCTTCGAAGATATTGGGAAACTCATTGGGGTCGGGATTGAGCTCTACCCGCTCCGGGCGCAGCGATAATGTCGAAGCCTCACCGACACCAGCAATATTGATCGCATTGGCCTCGACCATAAAGCCATCCACATCAACCTGGCAACTTTGGCCATTCACCTTGGTCACTTTACCCATCAGCACGTTG
>JASJAT010000019.1 GCA_030066885.1 Arenicellales bacterium
AATGTAGTAAGGCCGATAAGCCCGTTAGTCTCGAGTTGATCGGCATATTCGTCGACAAAGCCCGAGCTGGTAAAGCCCAGTGTTACTCCGATTGCGCCTAGAAAACATAGCCGCGTAATACTGAAATGTTGAGACAGGTGTTGAAAACAATAGAGGAGCAGACCGTAAATCACGATGAAATGTGGTTTTGAAGACTGCGGGCCAATAAGTATAAATGCCGCATAGAAAAGCACGCCAGTGATAAACACATTCTCAGGCTTTATTCCTCTTGTTATTAAAAACAATAGTGCTATGGAGAAGACAACGCACAGTGTCAAAAAAACGTAATTGGCGTTTAGTTCTAACGGGATCTGATAAAGAGCTATTCGCGAGAGTGACTGATTCTTGAAGTTTTGTTCCCACCAAGCTGGCCCTGAATTGGTAAAGTTTAGTGAAATGTATTCTTGCAAATAAGCGAGAAGTGTCTTTGCAATGGGAGATATAGCGAACACCTTTTGCTCTATTTCGCCATTTCGAGGGATCACGTGTGCAGGCAGGATCAGTTCCGTTGTACCTGCTTCCGTTTTAACCAGGTACTTCGAAATGTCCGGTAATAAAACCAAAACGGTGACGAGTAGGAGTAGGCTTATAACCACGATCCAGCGGCGCTGAAACAGCGGTAACAGAATCATAAACAACGGGTTTGCTTTCAGCACTATGGGAATGGACCAAGCGATTACCGCACCGTTACTTCTAGATTGATAGAAGTAGAGACCGACGCTGATCAGGCCAAATATGATCAAGTCGGTCTGTTGGTTATCGAAGGCAGCCAAAATATATCGAAGGGAAAACAACAACGCAGTAAGAAACACTATGCTGCGATGGCGCGTGGGCTGGTTGGTAGGACCTAGTACGCTACGATTTGTGAGAGCTATACCAATCAATAACAGCGCAAAACTGATGCTAAAAAACGCGCTCTTTGCCACAGTATGCCCGAATGACGTTAAGGGCACGAAAAATAGAGCAGTCCCAGTCGGGTAAGTGAACGGATTGGGTTCGACTACATGAATGCTTGCCCCCAACAGAAAACGGCGGCCAGCGGCAAAGTAAACTTCAAAATCACCTATTTTCCAAAGAAATCGAATCAGGCCGGCGAGAAACGCCAACGTCACCACCGCAGTGAGTGTTTTGTGTCGGTGACAGTATTTGAGCGCACGCCGAATGGGCGTTTTCATTTTAATGGCCTGCCTACGGTCACCCCACGAAGCACTAAAACTAAGTGCTGCGCGTACTGCTGCGCCAGGTCACCACTGAACTGACGCCATAGTTCCAAAGGGCTGCCAGAATAGTGGTGGCAAATCCTGCCAACCACCATGTGATCGGAATTCGGTATAAGTATTCGCCTACGGCGAGTGCGATAACCGCGCCGAAGCCACACACAACATAAAAGCTGGCAAGACCGGACCAGAAGGCGCGGCCATGCAGCCGTTGGGCGCGGAATGTGTAGCGGTTGTTTAGTATGAAGTTGCTAGCTATTGCGACACCAGTTGCGGCCACCTGAGCAGTAAGAAACTCAAAACCGAACAATCTGTGCATTAGGCCCAAAACCATCATATGCACAACGACACCGGTTAAACCGACCATGAAGAACTTGATCATTTCTACCGGCATTAATCTCCCCACCAACTTGGTAGCGAGAAATACGAGGAACTCCAGCACCACTGTCAGGGTCAGTTTGCTTTCTCCTTTGTGCCGGTCACGCATGGAATAAGGTATTTCCACGATCTTCAGCTCACGGTTGGTGTTGGCACAAATATCGAGCAAAATCTTGAATCCTTGACCATACAAACGCCGTACAACATCCTCTAGAAGTGTGCGCCTAAGCATAAAATAACCACTCATGGGATCGCTTAAAGGCGCCTTTGTAATCGACCTGGTCATCCATGTAGCGAGCTTACTTATTTTTATTCGATTCTCACGTAAGGATCCATAACTCCCCTTATCCACAGTTCGGCTAGCAACGACTATATCAGTACCGTCCGTCTTTAGCGCCTTGAGCATGTCCGGCAGGATAGTCTCGTCATGCTGTAAATCGCCGTCCATGACGGCAATATAGGGCGACGCACTCGCCAGCATACCTTCGATACAGGCGGACGAAAGACCGCGCCTGCCAAGGCGCTGCATGACTCTTACCCGCGCGTCGGTGAGTGCCAGTTTTCGTGCAATATCACTGGTGCCGTCGGGAGAATCATCGTCTACAAAAATCACCTCCCAATTGATCCCCTCCAGGACATCGGCAAGCATGCGATACAAAACAGGTACGTTCTCTGCTTCGTTGAAGGTCGGAACGACGATAGTCAACTCAGGTGCGTTTATGAGGCTTTCGGTAACAATGTCTGGGGACTGGGTTGGCTTGGCCATGATGCATAGGTTATAGGGCATGAGACGTGAGGTATAGGGCGGGTCGGTAATTTGCACCAAGGCGGCGGTGTGATGCATTTTAGGTCATCTTATTAGATAGCTTAAGGGACCTATGATCAATCACGACGACGGCGCCGTTCCTACTGTATGGATCGGCGTCCAACCAACCCTTTTCTTCGTCATCATCCGGGATCCGGATGCAACTCGCGGGCTAGGGGTATACCAACCGCTAGGCATACAATACCGCAGGTAACTCAAAAGGAGGGTGGAGCCATGCCAGGTCAAAACTTTTTATTCGTTCCGGGTCCCACCAATGTGCCGGAACGCATTATGCGGGCCATGGTCGGTGGTATGGAAGATCATCGCTCATCCCGTTTCCCGGAACTAACACTCTCATTGTTAACTGATCTGAAGCGATTGTTTCAGACTGAATCAGGCCAACCCTTTATTTTTTCTGCCACAGGAACCGGGGCATGGGAGGCAGCATTGTGCAACACGTTGTCTCCCGGAGACCGGTTGTTGGCACCTCGCTTCGGTCAATTTAGTCACCTATGGATCGATCTGGCGAAACGACATGGGCTTGACCCACAGGTGCTGGAGGTACCTTGGGGCAACGCAGTACCTTTAGACCAGATGGAAAGAATGTTGGCTGAAGACACTAATCACACGATAAAAGGTGTCTTGTTGGTACACAATGAAACGTCAACGGGTGTTTGCAATGATATTCGGGATATGCGGCGGATTCTTGATGACACGAAACACCCTGCTTTGTTGTACGTGGATGGTGTTAGCTCGATTGGTAGTATAGATTTCCGTATGGATGAGTGGGGTGTTGACCTCGCAATAACAGGGTCCCAAAAAGGTTTGATGCTACCTCCGGGCCTCGGCATGGTGTGCGCCAGCCCTAGAGCACTGAAAGTGCATCGATCAGCGACGTGCACTCGTGGCTTTTTCGATTTCGCTGACATGATCAAAGCCAACGCCAATGGTTATTTCCCCTACACACCTCCTTTGTCGTTGCTCTATGGGCTACGGGAATCATTGAATATGCTATTTGAGGAAGGACTGGATGCCGTGTTCGCGCGACACCATCGCCTAGCCGAAGGTGTTCGTACTGCTGTGCAGGCGTGGAAGCTTGATTTCTGTGCACAAGAGCCACAATTGCGATCTGATACCGTAACTGCAATTGTGGTACCGCCGGAATTCAACGCGGCCCACGTCATAGACGTCGCTTTTAGGCGCTATGATCTAGCTCTCGGAGCTGGGTTGGCTGAGCTGGCTGGAAAAGTTTTTCGAATTGGTCACCTCGGTGATTTGAACGAGGTCATGGTTTTAGGCGCACTGGCTGGAACCGAAATGGCTATGCGCGACGTAAATATGGACATCGTTGCCGGAAGTGGAGTCGCTGCGGCTGAGGAATATTTCAGCCGTACGGATCCAATACCTAAAAAGAAAGTCAGTCGTGAGCAATTATTCTACGAGGGTCACTCGACGGGATCTTTGTATTAGCCCGTAGGTTGTGCCCTAGCATCGTCCAAGAAAACTCTCGCCAAGGCACCGAGCTCGCAAAGACTTAGAGTGGGTCATTGCGAACGAAGTGGCGGACGGATGGATTGTCGAGCTGCGTCGCGGCGTTCCTCGTCGGAGTGTCTCTCAATCAAGCGGTAGGAGCGATACCCTTGCCGTGATTAACTATATGAAAAGCCGTTTTGTCGCCATGCTTCGTAGATCACAACACTAACCGTATTCGCCAGGTTTAAACTACGATTACCGGGTGCCATTGGCAGGGTGATTTGTCGCAGGGTGGGTACAGATTTTCTTAATTTGTCGCTGAGCCCTCGGGTTTCGGGTCCAAACAGAAATGCATCACCCGCTTTGTACCGAGGTGTGGTATACAGAGTCTTGTTGTGAGTAGATAAAGTGAACAAGCGACCGATGTTATTTTCTGCGTGTAAGAATGCCTGGTAGTCTACGTACCGTTTTACTTTTGCCCAATCGTGGTAGTCCAATCCAGCTCGTCTGAGCTGCTTGTGATCTGGTTCAAACCCCAAGGGCTCGACTAGATGTAGCGTGCAGTCAGTATTAGCACACAGTCTTATTATATTGCCGGTGTTCGGTGGGATTTCAGGCTCGAACAAGATAACGTGAAACACGTCGGCACTCTATTCTCAATCTAGATGTGGCCCGCCAAATAACGCCTGCGCTTATGTTGTGGGAACTTCTCTATCGCATATCTTAACGTGGTACGGGGCATGTCACTGTAGTATTTATTGAGAAAAGTTTCCTCTACTTTGATATCGCGATTGCCGATTTCTCTTAGCATCCAACCAACCGCCTTGTGAATCAAATCTTCTTTGTCGTGCAATAGTATTTTGGAGACCTTTAGGGCTATTGAAAATCGGTGCTGGCGTATAAAAGAGAGACAAGACATTATCGCGATGCGCCTTTCCCAGAGACTATTTGATCCAGCGAGGTTGAACAGGAGTTGCTTGTTTTTGCTAATTAGATACGCTCCAAAGATGTGGGGTGCACAGCTGTCGACCAGATCCCAATTGTTTATATGTTTAATGTTTTTCAGACAAAGTTTAAAAATTTGTTCTCGTTCTTCTTCCGTTTGTGCCAATTTATAGTGTTCGATGAGTATAAATATTGCCAGCAACCTTCCTTCATGAAACTGTGAAGTAAGCAACTTCTCTGCCTCAAACAGTGGCAATCGTCTATGTTGTTTAGACAGCCTTCGCAGTACCGGGACACGAACGCCCAGAAAACAATCGCCTTCCCCGTATTCTCCCTTCCCCGTCTTAAAGAAACGCTTTGAATGCCGCGCGATATCCGTGTCTCCTAGGTCACTTAATTCACGCTGAACGGCGGCAGCAGTATCCTTAACATTCAAAATGGTTTTACGACTACCAGGATTGTTGTAATTAGCAAAATAACCACCGGGAATTCATTGAACCAACGATACCAGGTATGTGTTCTGACGTTTTTATCTTGTTTGAAATCTAGCAAGATCTTTCCGCACCAAAGGTGATACACAATCAGAACAAGAACGAGAACGAGCTTGACATGAAGCCAACCACCGGAGAATCCATATGCCAACCATAGCCACACACCGAATAGTAAAGCCAAGATTGCGCTTGGCGTCATGATCCCTATAAACAACTTGCGCTCCATGATCTTAAACCGGTTGTTGCCCGCCTCATCCTCAGTCATAGCGTGGTACACGAAAAGCCTTGGCAGGTAAAACAAACCGGCGAACCACGTTACAACGAAAACGATATGAAGGGACTTTATCCAGAGCATCCTATAGGCGATGGAAGTTTGCGCGTCGGCAATAAATTGGGGTTAACCTGAGTCTGTACGTTTGGTCGAGTCGTCAAGCTCTGCTGCAGCCGATATATCAGCAGAATCAGTTTTCGAGAACCAGCCCGTGATCTTGCTGAACACCCGCTTAGCCCCACGCCACACCTTCGGTGCAAGCCAGATAACCAGGGCGATAAAGGCAACCAACAAAACAATGAATAGAACCGGGTAATTCAACGCCGTCCATAATCCGGCGATCACCATGAGGTCTTCCCCAATCGACGCGGTCCAATTTGTTACGGGTTCCGGTGAAGTATTTATAACGACTCGTGAGCCAGCTTTAGTGAAATGCGTACCCGCTGCTAAAGTTCCCCCTAGTAGCAATCCAATTAACTCGGCTTCCGGTGAGATCGGAGCCAAGGTTGCTGCGGCGAGCATTGCGCCGGCTGGGATACGTATGAAGCTGTGTATGGCGTCCCATACTGTGTCGATTCCCGGGATTTTATCCGCGAAAAACTCTACGCAATACATAAAAGCTGCGGCGATCAATACAGCTGGATTTTGTAATATCTCTAATTCCGGGGGGAGTTCAATCGCACCCATAGACCCCATTAAACCCAGCATTAGGATGGCCGCGTAAAGGTTGATTCCACTTGCCCATGCAACACCAAGAGCAGCAGCGATAAGGGAAACGGTATCCATTTAATCGATCCTTATTGAGAACAAGTACAGTATTTATGCGGGTTTTAGTTCAGAAATCAACTAACGATTGTGGATAATAAGGATTTGCAAGAAATGTAACGACGGGGTATTCCTATTTCAAAGTTTGCTTTGTCACTTTCTACTTTCGCCTTTATTACTTTTAACTCAATTTGGCAAAAAACGTTGCAATAGTTCGTTTAGAAAACGCTGCCCCCGGTGAGTAGTGGCAATACTCTTCCCATCGAACTCCAGTAGATCATCTTCTTGAGCCTTTTCCAGCTGTGTTTTAACGCTAGCGATAGACTGCCCGGTATGTTGTTGAAACAAGGGTATTGGGATTGGTTCTGTTAGCCGCAATGCGTTTAACATGAACTCGAACCTGATCTCTTCGGCGGGAACGGATTTTCGACCGCCGATCCGCTCTTTACCGTGAGCTTTACTCAAATACTCGCTCGGATTTTTCAACTTCCAGGTACGAATGACTCGGTCCGACATGCTGATCTTGCTATGCGCACCTGCACCTATCCCTAAATAGTCTCCAAAGCGCCAATAGTTTAGGTTGTGTTTGCAAACATTTTTCTCTTTGGCATACGCGGAGATTTCGTAATGTCGGTATTCCCCATCGCCTAGTGTTGCTTCGGCCTTTAATTGCATCTGCCAACATTCATCTTCGTCCGGGAGTTGCGGTGGGTATTTGCAAAAGAAAGTATTAGGTTCGATGGTAAGCTGGTAATAGGAAAGGTGCGGCGGGTCGAATGACAAAGCTGTGCGTAGATCTTGAACTGCCAACTTCTGATCTTGATTCGGCAAGCCGTACATAAGGTCCAAGTTAAAGTTTTCAAAACCCGCGGTAGGGGCGGCTGCTGCTGCTTGTAACGCTGCTTCACCATCGTGTACTCGCCCGATTGCCCGTAAAAGACGACTGTTAAAACTCTGCACGCCAATGGAAAGTCGATTGATACCGGTATCTTTGAAAGCTTTAAATTTATCAACCTCTGAGCTCCCCGGGTTTGCTTCTAACGTAATCTCGATATCGGGGAGACAGCTTAACCGTGCCCGAATGCCGGACAGGAGGGATTGAAAGAATTCTGGACTCATCAGGCTGGGTGTCCCCCCGCCTATGAAAATCGAGTGAACCCTCCTGCCCCAAACGCCAGGCAGTTCTTGGTCTAAATCCGCAAGAAGGGCATCTAGGTATTGTCGCTCCGGTGGTTCGTCCGTTAACGCGTGGGAGTTAAAGTCACAATATGGGCACTTTTTTTCACACCAAGGGATATGCACATAGAGAGACAATGGCGGCAGGTTGTAAAACGCCAATTCATTCTTTTCGTTGCCCATTAAACAATATTTCGCGGGTCGCCACGTAAAAAACCGATAATAATGTCGGCAACAATATCAACCACGCGTTGTCGTGATTCCCTGGTTGCCCAAGCGATGTGGGGAGTGACAATGAGGTTAGGAATGTTGGAGTCCAAAAGCACATTACCGTGTTTTGGCGGCTCTTCCGTTAGTACGTCGATACCCGCTCCACCCAAATCTCCATTAGCTAACGCTCGAGCCAGGGCCGGCTCATCGACGATTCCACCTCTGGCAGTATTGATTAATATTGCATCCTTTTTCATCAGAGCGATCTCCTTCTCGCTTATTAAGCCTCTGGTCTCATTAGTCAATGGGCAATGTAGGCTTAAGATATCTATTTGCGGCAGTAGTTCGTGCAAAGGTGTTCGATCTGGCCGAGCGACACCTCCTGGCCTTTGGCAGACCTTTACCCGCATACCGAAAGCGCGAGCAATATCGGCAACGCCTTTCCCCAGAGCGCCGTACCCGACTATACCCAGAACGAGTCCCCGAAGCTCTCGAATAGGGTAGTCAAAAAAGCAAAAATGGGGATGCCTTTGCCAAGCACCATTTTCCGTGGCGTCTATATATTGAGGCAGCTTGGTAGTAAGGGCCAGTATTAATGTGTACACATGCTGGACGACGGCAGGGGTGCTGTACCCCCGAACGTTGCAGACTGTAACGCCGAGCTCTTTCGCTGCCGCCAGGTCGATGTTGTTGGTACCAGTCGCGGCAACAACTATCAGTTTGATATTGCGGGCTTGTTTAAGAGTCTCTCGATCCATGACAACTTTGTTGCAAACGACGATTTCGGAACCTTCCACTCTCTCTAAAACATCCTTGGATTCGGTGATGCCATAGAATGACCATCCGATGTCGTCCAAATCTTCTATGGGTGAAAGATCGAGATCGCCTCGATCAACCGTATCTGTATCCAAAAACACACCACGCATATTTATTTACACCACGGATTTAAGGTTAATGATTCCAAGCAGCCTGAGGTCAGGAGTATCGGCTAGTGACGATCAGGTACTGCTTGATTTCGTTTTCTTGACCTTGCCTGGCGACGATCACGCTTAGTCGGTTTCCTTGAATCGTATAGAACTTGGGCTGCTCTAGTTTTTAATTCTTTGGATAAACGGTCCCGCTCGAGAATACTGGATTCGGTTTCAGAGTAAAGCCTTTTGGCCTCACTGGCCGGCCCACGCCGCAGGGACAGTCCTTTAATAGTCAGCACATAAGTGTATGCGCCCTTACGAACACTCAGCTCGTCACCTACACGAACCAGACGTGCGGCCTTGGCCCCCGTACCGTTCACCTCAATATGGCCGGCAGTTATGACTTTTGCAGCGATTTGGCGGGTTTTGAAGATCCGTGCGGCGTATAGCCATTTGTCCAAACGGACCTCAATAATTGATTGTTTAACCATTTAGTGTTTAGATTTAAATGGGGTGGCCACATCATCGTACGGATGTGGCACTAGGTCTGAAATGGGGGTGATTTTCATCGTGCTAACTATACTTAATAGTGATGGTTTGGCAGCGCTACGTATTGTCGGCGGGGTGAATATATTAGATGGCTATCGATTACTTATCAGTAAGTTATTTCCATTTTTTCACTTCAAACATTGTTTTCGTGCGATAACCTCTTGTTTTTTGTATGGGGTAAAAACCAGTCGTATTTTTCACCATATGAACAAACTTCGTCTGCTATTGAGTGTGCTTTTGTTCACCTGCATGGTCCCAATACACCATGCGGACGAATCAATGTTTGAGGATAACGTTAAACCCAGTGGGTGGCCGAAAAATATCAGTCCGCATGCGTTCGATATATCATTCGACACAAGGGCATTGGAAAGCAGACCTGAGGTGTGGTGGCGGCGATGGGGACTCGAAGCCAGTTACTTCAAGTCGGATGAGATAGACAACGATACTGAACCGGGTTTAGGTTTATTAGGCATCGATGTCAAGCGGCGCCTGCTTTCAACAACGCGAAATAGCTTCGTCGCTTTAGGTGTCGGGTGGAAAAACAAAGCCTTGGATGGTGTTGGTGAAAACGATGATACACAGGTGCCGAGACTGGTGTTGGAGAGCCGATTAGGAGTAGCGCCCTTATGGCACTTATATGGGTATAGCGCGTGGTTCCCCGGTTTAGCGGACGCAACACGGCTTAAACAACCCAATGGTCTTGAGATGGAGGCCGGTTTAGCTGTGAAACTGGTACCGCATTTGTCTTTTCGTGCGGGTTATCGTGAACTTAGGCTCGATTTTAAGAGTCTACAAGGCGCTAACGAGTCGTCGAAAAGCCAGGGTGTGGTATTCGGCGCAGGTTTCCACTGGTAGGAAACTGGGGACAGTATACTTAATAGCCACAACACTTAGGTACTTAGCAGGGAATGCTCGTCCTTTGTATTATTCGAGAATTCGTTGTGACCTAGCCCATTGTGGCTATTAAGTATACTGTCCCCGGATGCAAAACAGTGATCTAGCTGTCACCCTGTTGTTTTATGTCCTCATCGCTGCGATAGGTGCAGTTTATTCCTTGCTGGGACAAGGTGGTGGCTCCGGCTACCTCGCAGTCATGGCTTTTTTTGGATTGAGTCCCGCGACTATGAAGCCAGCCGCCTTAACCATGAACATATTCGTCACAGCGGGGGTCGTATTTCGTTCAATTAGACAAGGTGATATCGACTGGCGATTTTGTCGGCCATTTTTGCTGTTGTCTATCCCAATGGCATTTATTGGTGGTGTTACTGTCTTACAGGATAGAAGCTACCAGATACTGGTAGGCACGTTACTGTTGCTGGCGGCGGTGAGGCTGTTCATGCAAACAGATCAAGAACACTTAAAGGTAACGCGACCTGGATTTACAGGTCGTGTGGCAGCAGGCGGAGCGGCTGGTTTCTTGGGAGGACTTAGCGGTATCGGTGGCGGCATACTGCTAAGCCCGTTCTTAATCTTTATGCGGTGGTGTACTTTACGGGAAAACATCGCACTCTCCGCAGTGTTCGTATTAGTCAACTCCATGGCCGCGTTGTCAGGCCTGTTGCTAACAACTCAACAATTCCCGTTTGAGATTTTTTGGATGGTATTAGCTGCATTGGTTGGGTCTTTGGTCGGCTTTCTGATAGCAAAGCGTTACATTAAGCAGCGAAGTCTGTATCTGCTGTTGGGTGCTGTCTTGATCGTGGCGGGATTAAAACTCATCATCCTTTGACGAACCATGATTTCACTTGCATCTATAAAGAAGAATGTAAAGGCGCACCAGCCAAATGCAATAGATCTTGGCGATAACAAGCACGCAGCGGTTGCGTTAATGTTGCGGGAAACCGAATACGGGGTTGAGGCGCTATTCATAGAGCGGGCGAAAAATCGAGACGATCCTTGGTCTGGACAAATGGCCTTCCCAGGCGGCATGGTTGAGCGGTTTGATGTAGATGCACGACAAGCCGCTGAACGAGAAACTGTAGAGGAAGTGGGTATCGATTTGGCGGTGGCTGATTACCTCGGACGGATGGATGATCAACAAGGCCGGCATCGCGGACACCCTAGAGGTATTGTTGTTCGTGGTTACGTTTACTTGGTCGACGACCAGGCCCGGGTCAAGGCCAATTACGAAGTACAGGACATAGTTTGGGTATCACTGCAAAGATTTCTGGACACGCGTTATTACACCCGGGTTAGACATCCGGTGGAGCCGAACGAAACTTTCCCGGGCATTCGAGTGAGTGATAAAGAGCACCAAGTAGTATGGGGGCTCACACACCGCTTCATGGCTTCGTTCTTTTCAATGGTTGGCGTAGAGTTTGGCGACTGACGGGGCTTAGCCGAGGCGGCCTGGTTGCCTTTGAATATGCTAACATCGCGGCTCATTTCCTTTGTTAGATATTTGCGGATATTAAATGGCTGAAACCCCTTCCATGGCACTTGAGCTCGGCTCAGCAGCATCAGATTTTAATCTACCCAACACCAACCCGGACTATGGGGGCGATACGGTATCGCTGTCCGACTACCGACATAGTAAAGCATTGTTAGTTGTTTTCATGTGTAATCACTGTCCTTATGTGATCCATATCATCAGTAAGTTGGTGGACGTGATTAAAGCTTACCAACCACAGGGGCTGGAGGCGGTCGCTATCAGTGTTAATGATGTTGAGAACTATCCGGATGATGCGCCAGACAAGATGAGTGCGATGGCGGCGAGGTATAACTTTTCTTTTCCATATCTCTACGACGAATCGCAACAAAGTGCCAAGGACTATCAAGCCGTATGCACGCCGGACTTGTATTTGTATAACGGAAAACTGCAACTGGCGTATCACGGGCAATTCGATCGTGCCAGACCACGTAGTAATGAACCGATCACAGGTAGTGATCTGAAGCAGGCCATCGAAAACGTTTTGAACGGCTTGCCGGTATCTTCGGAGCAAACACCCAGTGTGGGGTGTAGTATCAAGTGGAAACCCGGGCAAGCGCCCTGATGGTGTAACAACCAGCGACGATCCGTTTGATCTATGCATCACGAATCAGTCGTATTTTCTGTTTTCTTAATTTTCAGTGGTGCAGCGTTGGTCGCTACACTTGCGCTGTTCGCGCGCCAGGCACTTATAGTTGGTTACATTGTTTTAGGGGCTGTGGTCGGTCCTTGGGGTTTGCAGTGGGTTAATGATGCTAAATTAATACAGGATATAGCACACGTGGGAATCATATTTTTACTATTCCTGCTGGGGCTTAACCTGTATCCGCAAAAGCTAATCCAGTTGTTGCGGCAAACGACGCTGATAACTCTGGTCACCTCTGTTATCTTTGCTGCGCTCGGATGGGGTGTGGCAGTGACTTTTGGCTATTCCAGTATCGACGGAATAATCGTCGGCATTGCGGCCATGTTTTCCAGCACTATCATCAGTTTAAAGCTTTTACCCACTACTGTTTTACATCACCGTCACACCGGCGAAGTAATCATCAGCGTATTACTGCTGCAAGACTTCATTGCAATTTTAGCCTTGCTGGCGATCCAGATACTGCATAGAGGTGATGTGCCGACACAAGACATGGTGTTGCTGGTTGTCTCCCTTCCGGTATTAATCGCAACCGTGCTTATTGTTGAAAGATATGTGCTGTTACCTTTGTTCAGACGCTTCGACAAGATTCAGGAATATATCTTTTTGCTCGTGGTTGGCTGGTGTCTGGGTGTGGCGCAGTTGGCTAGCTCGCTTGGGTTATCCTATGAAATTGGTGCCTTCATCGGCGGTGTTGCCATCGCCAGGAACCCGATTTCCCGATTCATTGCAGAGAGTTTAAAACCCATACGAGATTTTTTTCTGGTCATGTTTTTTTTCGCGCTAGGGGCAGGCTTGGATATGCAAGTGGTGGGGCAAGTATTGGTCCCTGCCTCTTTACTTGCGCTTTTAGTTCTGCTGATCAAACCGATTACGTTCAAGTTTATGTTGATGAAGGTTTCGGAGACGGAAAAACTCGGCTGGGAGACGGGGTGGAGACTAGGTCAGCTGAGTGAGTTTTCTTTACTAATTGGCTTTATGGCTTTAGAGGTTGGCTTAATCGTCAATGAAACAGCCTATTTGATACACGTCGCGACTTTGTTGACATTCATCGGCTCATCCTACTTGATCGTATTACGCTATCCGACCCCGATCGGGGTATCGGAACGCTTGCGCCGCGACTAGCTTTATTTTTTAGGAAATCTAAACAGCAAGGTCGCTGAATAAACATTGATATCAGGCGTCTCTATATCCACGCCGGCCAGGGACAAAGTATCGTTAAAAGCATAGCGTTGCCATTCAAGCCGGATGGTTACATTCCCAAGGTTGATGGCACCACCCGCCCCCCACAAGATCGTTCCACCACTTGTGCTAGCACTCTCCCTTCTCGGGATGGAAGGGGCTTCAGCAACCAATTCCACCTCACCACCGGCGGCCCCGATTCGACCGAAGATTGCGCCTATACTGCCGATGGGAATTTGAGGTAACAAAGAAAACGCGCCACCCCTCACGTTGACCGTCGCACTTGCCGCAATCGGTGCTTCGGTGGTTAGGGCTGGCTCACCTAAATCGAACAGGGTCGCTTCCACCCCAAAGTAATTGTTGATCTGGTAACCGAGAATCCCTTGAAATGCGGCGTCTTTCTCTTCGTCACCGCAGACGATACCAGCTGTCGCACAAAATTCATCCACCCTTTCAGGATTTACGATGTCGGACTGACCCAAAGAAAACCCCAAGTAAAAACCGCTTTCAGTTGCGAACGCGGGTAAAGGCGGTGCTAAAAGGAGCACGAAAATAGAGATCGCAACGAATCTAGTGATGGGTTTTCTATGGCTAAACATTGTTTGCTCCAGTTTGTTATTGTAGTGATTTTGGGGGACAGTATACTTTTTAACAGAAGTTCTTCTGTAGGAGGCGCGCCTTCGCGCCGATCAATCGCGGCGAGGGCGCCGCTCCTACATTCATCTCCATGTTAAAAAGTATACTGTCCCCGGTTTAAACACCAATGTGCTCGAAATAAACCCACTACGGATTTGGCGTCACATATTTCACCGCTGGCAGCCATCTCAATTGCTCGCGTTAGCGGCAGCCAGTGAATTTCTATAATCTCATCGTCTTGCTGTTGTTTACCGACGTTGCTGAGGCCTTTAGCAAGAAATAAGTAAAGCACCTCATCGCAAAACCCAGGAGAAGGTAAGGTGCGGCCTAATTCGGCCCAGGTTTCTGCGTTCAGCCCCGCTTCCTCTCTGAGTTCACGTTGCGCGGTGACCAACGGCGTGGGGTCGAGTGTATCTATGCAGCCCGCCGGCAGCTCCCAAAGGTGACTCTCGTTTACAGCGTATCGGTATTGTCTAAGTAAACAAACCTGGTCGTTTTTGTTAAGTGCAACAACAACGGCCCCACCAGGGTGCCGGGCAATTTCAAGGTCTAAACTGTGGCCATTGGGCAGATGGGCTTTTTCTGTGGACAACGTGATTAAACGCCCCCGGTATATGAGTTGATCGTTGCCTTTGGGCATGACAGACGCCGGTCGCTATAACTCGTTTGTTTACACTATTGCGCCAGTCTGTTGGGCGACTTCTTTGACTGCGTTATTCAGTGTACTTTCGTCCGCAAGATAATAATGGTCAATGGCTTTTACCTGTTGGTTGAATTCATAAATCAACGGGATACCCGTAGGTATATTAAGCTCCATGATTGCTTCGTCGGAGATGCTATCCAGATGCTTGACAAGTGCCCGTAGACTATTGCCGTGAGCAGATATAATAATTCTTTTTTCCGCTTTGAGTTGCGGTACGATTTTTTCATGCCAATAAGGTATGACCCTGTTCAAAGTGTCTGCTAAAGACTCTGTGCCGGGAGGGTTGAGGCCTGGATAACGATGTTCGTGCCGCGGATGTTGCGGATCATCTTCAGACAGAGCCGGTGGTCTCACGTTGTATCCTCTTCGCCATAAGTGGACTTGTTCGATACCGTGTTTATCTGCTGTTTCTTTTTTATTCAGCCCTTGTAATTTCCCGTAGTGCCGCTCATTCATACGCCAATCGATATCGACCGGTAAATACGTCTGGCCCAATTCCTCCATCACCAGCCACAATGTCCTGATCGACCTTTTGAGATGGGACGTATAGGCCAGGTCAAATTCGAAACCCGCCTCCTTTAACGCTTTTCCAGCTGCACGTGCCTCATCGATTCCACGCTGCGATAAATCAACATCGATCCAACCGGTAAACCGATTCGCTTTATTCCATAGGCTCTGACCGTGTCGGAGTAAAACGATCTTAGTCATCAAAATTTCCGTGCAGTACTGTTTGTCTGGTGTGAGGGCCGATGATCCGTTTGAACGTTTCCTGTGTCAGCTGAGACTAGGATCCGACCGCAGTTTTTGAATGAGTTTGGCCAACGCTTGACCTCGGTGACTCAATTGGTTCTTCACCTCGGTATCGAGCTCGGCCGCAGTGCATTTATGGGTTGGAACATAAAACACCGGGTCGTAGCCAAATCCATAGCTTCCGCTGGGCTCAGTTTGAATATACCCTTGCCAAGCCCCGTCGCAGATTAGGGGGGTGGGATCATCAGCATGGCGCAAAAAAGCGATCACGCAGTGGAAGTGCGCAATTCTCTGCGGACGTGGGACTCCTTCTAACTCGGCCAACAATTTAGTGATATTGTCTTGATCGCTTGCTGCTGGACCGGCGTAGCGAGCCGAATTCACACCCGGTCGACCGTTCAAGGCATCCACTTCCAATCCAGAATCATCAGCGATCGCAGGCAGGTTAGCAAAAAGAGATGCATTTCGTGCTTTAAGAATCGCGTTCTCTACAAAGGTTTTGCCGGTTTCCTCAACTTGAGGAGTCGTGAACTCTGACTGTGCTTTTAGTACGAAGTTGTTGGGAAATAGTGATCGGAATTCCTTTATTTTGCCTTGGTTGGAAGACGCAATGACTATTGCAATGCCAGCATCTTTCATACTTGTTCATTCAGGATATCGCGTTGATGGTCAATCAACTGTTGTGTTCCCTGCTTAGCTAGTTCCAACATCGATAGCAGCTGGTCGTTAGAAAAAGGTTCGTTCTCCGCGGTCCCCTGGATTTCAATAAAGTGAAGAGAATCATTCATGACGACATTCATGTCAGTATGGGCCTGACTGTCTTCAGCGTAGTCTAGGTCTAAGACCGCTTTTCCCTGAACTATGCCTACGGATATTGAAGCCACCTGACCAAGCAAGGGATCGGACGGTATTTTCTGTTCTCGATGCATCCAGTCGATTGCATCTGCCAAAGCCACATAACCACCGGTGATGGAAGCCGTCCTCGTACCCCCATCGGCCTGAATCACATCGCAGTCTATCGTGATCGTGTAGTCTTTTATTTTCTTGAGGTCGACGACTGCCCGTAGCGAACGACCAATTAGACGCTGAATTTCCTGCGTGCGCCCCGATTGTCTACCCCGTGTCGCCTCTCTCGCCGTTCGGGTGTTGGTCGAACGTGGCAGCATGCTGTATTCGGCAGTCACCCAGCCTTGTTCTTGGCCGCGAAGAAACATCGGAACCTTGTCTTCTACACTGGCAGTACACAATACTTTTGTATCCCCGAACTCGACCAAGGCGGAACCTTCAGCGTGTTTGGTGTAGTGACGGGTAATCCGGATGTCTCTAAGTTCGTTCGGTCTTCTGCCGCTGGGTCGTGTCATAGTTTTCTGGTGGTGTTGATCGAGTGAGACGTCAAGACATCATTCGTGTCATTGGTTGTTTTTTTTGTCGCCACGCTTTTTTTCATAGACTGTGTCCAACTCCTTGACCAACGACTCGATTTCGTCGATTACCGAACTGAATTCTTCGCTTTCTTGTTTCCGTTCAACATTACTGGGTGGGTTGGGTATTGGAACCCGTTGTTTCCCCGGGTTGCTCAAATTTGTTTGAGCCAACTCAGGCGTTTTTACATTAAGTAGAGGCTTTTCGCTAGTAGGATTATCGTTCCAGCGAAACATCAAGGCGGTGAGGTTATCACAATCGTGACGGAAATAGCGTTGAGCGTGACTGAGCAAGTCATCAACCGAGTCCTCGACCATTTCCATTTGCACGACTTTGGCGAGTTTTCGCTCTTTGAATGCACGCCAAACGCCATCCGTGCACAGAAGGATTGTATCGCCGGTTCCTAAATGTGTTTCCGGGCCCAACGTCACTACGGGCCGCCTGTTTCCTCCAAGGCACCGAAACAATTGACCGCTGGCAAGGCGTTGGACTTGTTCGTCGACAACACCGTCCTGGTGCATGTGGTCGGTAGTAGAGTGGTCTATCGTTCGGGCCAACAGCTCTCCGTCGTTGAATAGATAAAGCCTGCTATCACCTACGTGGCCCCAATAGGCGTAACCGTCCTGAACAAGACAGGCTACGCATGTAGTACGTGGTTCGGAAGGATTTATGCCCCGTGCACGGGCTTCTCTGATGATCAATGAATGTGCATAGTTCATCGACAGCACGATAAATGCTGCCGGATCATCCACCTTGGAATCCCCAAGCTCATCAAACGATCGGATCAGGCTGTCAACCACTGTTTGAGCGGCCAATTCGCCTCCGACGTAGCCACCCAAACCGTCAGCAATGACCATAAAAACGCCATTTTTGTTTTCGCTATAAGAGACGCGGTCCTGGTTGGTCTGCCGCGTTCCCTTTTCCGAATGTAGGGCGATAGAGTAGTGCATTATCCAAACCATCCTCGGGATTTCTGCCCCTCCATGTCATCACGCCCACCGGTCAGTGCCTCCAAAAAGATATCTACATTTCGAGGCCGCCGTTCGTAGTCTAGTTCCGATGCCCAGTCTATGGCTTGCAGGAGATGTTTGCTGTACTTGCGTCCATGTGATTTGGTTAGAAGTACCTGGGTGTCTTTCTTCAACCTTTCTGTAGAAGGTATCGGTGCTTTTCCAGTTATGCAAAAACGCATGGTCATACTTAGAGAGTAGATGTCGGACCATGGTCCCATCACACCGGATTCGTACTGTTCTGGCGACGCGAATCCGTGAGTCAGTGTTTGCACACCTTTATAGCGGGTACCAGGTTGGATTTTCTGGACCGCTCCAAAATCCAATAAAAGCGGTACGCCGGTGGCACGCAGTAAGATATTGGCAGGTTTAATGTCTAGATGAAGAAAGTTGTGAACATGTAACTCCCGCAAACCACCCAATATGGGTGGGAAAACAGACAGCAGAAATTTTTCACTTAGCCGGCCCTTAGATCGTTTAATATACCAACGCAGGTCACGACCCTGTTCAAAATCCATGACCATAAAGACCGTGTTGTTTGCCCTGAAAAAGTTTGACACGTTTACTATGTTAGGGTGCTTCAACTTCGACAGCGCCATGCCCTCGTTGAAAAATCGTTTTAAGCCGATTTGGAAAGAAGAGTTGCCGTCGTCTGACTTCGGGTGTATGCGCCCACCGGGCATACGCTGCATCAGTTCGTGGGGAAAGTACTCTTTGATAACGACCTTAGTTTTGGTCTTGATGTGATAAGCCAGGTAGACGAAACTGAAGCCGCCACCGCCGATTAGTCGTTCGATACGATATCCCTCAAGGATATATCCACGTGGTAGCGCTTGTTCTTTATCAGGCATGATTGTGATCAGCTTCCGTTGGTCGTATTTTTAGATCTCTTAAGGTTACAGTTTAACTAAAAATCGGTGTTTTCAAATGCCATATAGTATGACTGCGTTCTCCCGAACCTCGGGACAGACCCCATGGGGGGAAATTACTTGTGAACTTAGATCGGTCAATCACCGCTATCTTGAGATCAATCCTCGTTTACCCGACGAAGTTAGAAGCTTAGAGCCTCAAATCCGAGACCGCATCGCTCAGCATGTTAAACGAGGTCGTGTGGATTGTAACATCCGCTTGCAGCAGCAGGAGTTAGGGGCCGAGGATGTTAACGTTAATACAGACCTCGTCGCTAAAGTCATTACTGTCGCCGATCAAATTCATGCTCAAAACAGTAATTTGCAGCCATTGCGGGTTGTAGATGTGCTCAGATGGCCTGGGGTAGTGCTCGCTCCTCAATTCGATGAAGACCAAGTCGGAACAGTCGCTATGGAGTGTTTAGAAGACGCTATCCATCAATTGGTCGATATTAGAAGACGTGAAGGTGAGCGGTTGCTGTCAGCATTGTTGGTTAAATTGGAAGGCGCTAGAGAAATCGTTGATGGGCTGAAAAATGCGGTACCAGACTGGCAACAGCAATTTCGCCAACGTGTTGAAAAGCGATTGGAAGATGCTCAGGTCGAACTCGATCCATCGCGACTGGAACAGGAGCTAGTGATTTATATCCAGAAGTCCGATGTCAGCGAGGAGATCGATCGCTTGGACGCACATTTGGAGGAGTTGTCCAGTGTCTTTCAGCAAGACCAGCCCATTGGCAGGCGTTTGGATTTCTTGATGCAGGAACTCAATCGCGAGGCTAACACGTTGGGCTCAAAATCGATAGATACCCGACTGACCCAAGCGTCTGTGGAACTCAAAGTTCTGATAGAACAAATGCGTGAGCAGGTGCAAAATTTAGAATGACATTTGTACTTGTCTCCATTCCAATAAAGCCTTCGTCTTAAGCAGAGGTCATTGTGTAGTGCACTGCGCTCCTGCTACCAGGTATCGGATGCCCGCTGCTGTCACCGGCAGGCTGCAGAGAAATACGGCGATCTGGTTCACGGTTGTCATTTTGGCGCTGACAGGTTGTTCACCGAGTGAACCGACCTTGCCCGTAGAGACCCAAATCCTGAGAGGCGACATCGAACCCGTAAGTTACCGGCTCAACAACTTTGCCCTTAACCGCGACGGATACGTGCTCGGTTCGCGCGGCAAGACCCTCTCTGTCATCGTCAAGCAAGGTACAGAGGTGAAAGCGCTACACACCTTCGAACACCGGATCAATGGAATCCATGTGATGATCGACGGCACCGTAATAGTGGCTACGGATGACGATTATCGAAACCCCGACGTGCCTTGTATTATTTACCGGTCTGACCACAACGGTACGTTCAAGCCAATCAAGCGGATCCATGGAGGAAGTGCGTTGTCATGGTCGTTCGCGTCGGATAAAAACGGCAATCTCTATGTTGGTGAATACGGGCCCACTGAGCCGGACATGTCAAAGACTGTTTGGCAGTCACCAGATCGGGGCAAGACATGGACGGTAGCGTTCCAGGCCCCGAATCGTGCCGGTGTACACGTGCATCGCGTAGCAGTCGACCCCTATACAAACGATGTGTGGGTAACCATAGGTGACGGTGAGAAAAACCGTGGTATCCACCGCTCCACGGATGAGGGAAAGACTTGGCAACGCGTCCTCGACTCCCAGGCGACAGGCGTAGCATTCACCGAGGATGCTATTTACTGGGGTGAAGACGAGAGCGGATATGGACGGGTTACCCGGTACGACCGTAATAGTGGTACTGCGCGTTTTGTTCTTGATGTGTCCGAGTATGGAAACTATTCCGGAAGCGCGTACGATTTGGTGTCGGGAGCGCACGGTACGATCTATGCACCCTTCATGAAATACGAAGATCAGAACCATGCCGCGTCGCTTTGGGCAGGTCGTGACGCGACATGGCATCAGCTCATGATTCTCGAAAGCAGGCCTGGTCAGGGAACTGGTGCTGCAAACATCGGTGGCCCCGACCGTTTTGGGTTCCTTTATATCCCGGGATACCGAATTCGTGATGTGGAATAAACCGGTGTTGTTCAGTCAAAGGTCTCCGACGGCTGCAAACAGAGCTCACCCACATATTGCAACAAGACGACCGTGTTATGACATGTAAGTTGCTAAATTAATGTGTAAATTAACCCAATGGTTGATCGATCGATGGAGGTAGTTTGATAAAGTATTGGACCTAACCCGGCCCTTGATAGTCCAACCTTGCCCTGTGACATCAACAAGGATTCTGATGCGATGTGCGGGCTAGGATATAATCCTCGTATCGTAGTATCCCCGCGCGCATAAAGGTACGTCTTAAGTAATGTCATATGGACAGTTTTTTATTATTTCTGCTCCTTCTGGAGCAGGTAAAACGACGTTGGCAAAGCGTCTGATCAACGATATGGAGAATACCGTTTTGGCTGTTTCACATACGACACGACAAGTACGGCCTGGCGAGCAGGAAGGGGTGGATTATTTTTTTATTGATCGCGAATGTTTTGAAGATATGGTGGCGGCAGGTGAGTTCCTCGAGTATGCAGAGGTTTTTGGTAATCTGTACGGCACGTCCAAGGGTGAAGTTGATCGATTACGGCAAGCGGGAAAAAACGTGTTACTGGATATCGATTGGCAAGGTGCCCGTAAAGTTCGCCGGCAAATACCCGATGTAAAAAGTATTTTCGTATTACCGCCTTCGCGGGAAGAACTGGAAAAGCGTTTGCGTGCACGGGGACAGGATTCAGATGCAGTCATCTCGAGCAGGATGCGAGAAGCGGAAGATGAAATGAGTCACCGTGGAGAATACAATTACATTGTCGTCAATGACGATTTAGATCGAGCGCTGGAAGATCTAAAATCAATCATTTGCGGCCGTATTGATGAAGTGAGACCAGCTACAATAGATATATGAACATTAAACGATATGAAACATAGTAGAGGTACCAAATGGCAAGAATTACAGTAGAAGATTGTCTGGAAAATGTTGATAACCGCTTTCAGCTGGTGCTAGTAGCAACCAAGCGGGCGCGTCAACTTTCTGATGGAGCGGAGCCTTTGGTGCAAGTGGACAACGACAAGCCTACCGTAATTGCATTACGTGAGATCGCCGATGGCTTGGTGACCAAATCGATTTTGGAAGAACAGCCAACTTTGGAATTGGACGAGCTCGAATCCTTAGCTGAAGATACGGAGGGGGCCGAGGGGAATGCAGATTCCAACCCTTCGGAGGAAACAACCGCATAGTCTGAGTAAGCGGCTCACGTCGCGTACTCCAAGTAAGCCTGCGCGTGCGCTCTGTGATACTTTAAAAGAGTATCTTGATGACGACGCTGTAGACGAGGTTTACAAGGCCTACCTATTTGGCGCACAAGCCCATGCTGGGCAACAACGCTACAGCGGTGAGCCTTACATACATCACCCTGTGGCAGTCGCCGAAATCCTGACTGAGTTGAAGCTTGATAGCCGCAGTATTATTGCGGCTCTTCTGCACGATGTAATCGAAGATACACCAACCGCAAAAGATGAAATAACCAAGGAATTTGGCACCGAAGTCGCGCGGCTGGTCGACGGGGTCAGCAAGATTGGCCAAATAGAGTTCGAGAGCAAGGAGCATGCGGAAGCGGAGAACTTCCGCAAGATGTTAATGGCTATGTCGCGGGATATACGGGTCATCCTGATCAAGCTGGCTGATCGGTTGCACAACATGCGTACGCTGGATGCACTTCCGCTCCCTAAGCGTCGCCGGGTGGCGCGTCAGACCATGGATATTTATGCGCCAATCGCAACTCGGCTGGGCCTGTATCAATGGAGTCGCGAGTTGGAGGACTTAAGCTTTAAGAACCTTTACCCCAACCGGTATCAAGCCATTGAGAGGGGGCTCAAAAAGCGGCAAGGCAATAGAAAGTCGGTAGTCAAGAAGTTGCAAACTGCTATCGAGTCTGAACTAAAACGGTCGGGGGTCAAAGCGCAAGTAATAGGCCGCAGGAAAAACGTCTACAGCATCTACAAGAAAAT
Source organism: Arenicellales bacterium (assembly GCA_030066885.1). Lineage (GTDB taxonomy): Bacteria > Pseudomonadota > Gammaproteobacteria > Arenicellales > JAANXG01 > JAHEKE01. The sequence goes on from JASJAT010000019.1 coordinate 22,938, forward strand.
GACGCAAAAGAGAAAGTCATTTGAAGAGCTCCAAGACATATATGGATTTCGTATCATCGTTGACACACTGGATGATTGTTATCGTGTACTCGGCATCATCCATAACTTATATAAACCTATCCCAGGCCGGTTTCGCGACTACATAGCAATTCCCAAGGCCAATGGATACCAATCTCTTCACACCGTGGTGTTTGGTGCGTTCGGTGAATCGCTGGAGGTTCAAATACGCACGGTCGACATGAACCGCATCGCCGAAGCGGGGATCGCCGCGCACTGGATCTATAAGTCAGAGACCATGACTGCGGTGCAGGCTCAGGAACTCGCACGACAATGGCTGTTGGACTTGCTTGATACTCAGCAACAAAGCGGCAATCCAAGTGAGTTCCTGGAGCATTTGAAAATCGATTTGTTCCCGGATGAGGTGTACGTATTTACGCCCCAAGGCGATATCAAGAAATTGCCCCGGGGCGCCACCGCACTTGATTTTGCATACGCCGTCCACACCGACGTCGGTAATCAGTGTGCCGGTGTTCGGGTTAACCGCGAATTGGTCTCATTGCCGACGGTACTTAATAACGGTAACCATGTAGAGATCATCACTTCGAAGACTGCCAGACCCACGGCTTCATGGTTGAACTACACCGTAACGGGGAAGGCGCGTGCTTCGATCCGGCACTATCTGAAAAAACAGCAGGGAGACGAGGCGGTGAAACTGGGAAAACGCCTGCTCGATCATGCCGTCAAATCCGGGAAATATGGCCGTATTCGTTTAACCAACCAGGTGAAAAGCGACGTGCTCAGCAACCTCGGTCTAGAAAGCTGGGACAAATTGTTGGAAGACATAGGTTTGGGCAAGCGCCTACCTGCTATGGTAGCCAATCAGATCTCTTCGAGAAGGAAGAAAAAGAAAGGCGATACCAATGAACATAAGAATGAGACGCCACTTGCCATAGATGGAGCAGAAGGTATGCTCATCACCTTTGCGCGCTGCTGTAGCCCAGTACCGGGAGACAATATAGTCGGTTTTTTGACCGCGGGCCGTGGTGTCGTGGTACATACCTTCGATTGCCCTAACATCGCGGAGTACCGCAAGCACCCGGATAAATGGGTGCATGTAAACTGGGCGGATAACGTACGCGGTGTTTTCGCCGTAAACGTTCGCGTGGATACGGAGAACAAACGAGGCGTGCTGGCGAATGTAGCCACAGCGATCGCTGAGCAAGGTTCCAATATAAACAATGTCAACGTTGAGGAACGTGATGGCCGGATCTCTACCATCCGTCTCAACATTGAAGTGAAAGACAGGGTAGGATTGGCCCATATCATCAAAGGTATTCGCCGCGTTCCAAACGTCTTTCGTGTCGCACGGGCAAAAGGTTGAGTGATGCGATCTTAATTTTCATTCGCATGGGAGTAATGACCCAGCCAAGTTGTCCGTTATCCAGAAGAACGCTCGAGGTATAACCAATCATGGCAACAAAAAATATCATCGTCACTGACAAAGCACCGGCTGCGATTGGCACATACTCGCAGGCAGTAAGCACTGGTCGCACCGTATACCTGTCGGGTCAGATTCCGTTGGACCCTAATACAATGACCTTGGTAGGAGACACATTTGCAGCACAGTGTGAACAGGTGTTTAGCAATCTCAAAGCGGTTGTGGAAGCGGCAGGCGGCTCTTTGCAGGACGTCGTCAAATTGAACATTTATCTAACTGATCTCGGTAACTTTGCTGCGGTAAACGAGATCATGGCGCAATTCTTTGATGAGCCTTATCCGGCCAGAGCTGCAGTTGGCGTCGCTGCTTTACCCAAAGACGCGCAATTGGAAATCGACGCCATAATGGAACTGATATAAGTGGAAAGCTTAAAGTAAAAAGTTTAAAGATCGAAAACCCGATTCTTATGTGTCTTTAAACTTTACTCTTTAAACTGATCAGGAGCGGCGCCCTCGCCACGATAAAATCAACCTGGGATTACAAGTAGTTACGGCACCCTCGCTAGAAGGTGAAAGTTTAAAGTAAAAAGTTTAAAGAACCAAAATCCGTTCCTCTATATCTTTAAACTCTAATCTTTAAACTAATCAGTTTATGGAGAACACAGACCCCACCGACATTTCGGTAACTGCGATTAAGGGAGTTGGACAACAACTCGCCGTCAAGTTGAGCCGACTTGGGATTTTCTCTGTACAAGACTTGCTCCTTCATTTGCCATTCAGGTATGAAGACCGTACCCAACGAATTCCTTTAGGTTCTGTCCAGCCAGGACAACGGGCGTTGATTGTCGGGAAAATCGAACAAACCGGAATCGCCTATGGACGGCGCCGCAGTTTGGTCTGCCGTATAAGTGATGGCACGGGTTGGGTCAATTTGCGTTTGTTTTATTTTACGCGAGCGCAGCAAAACAATCTGAGACGCGGCCAATGGGTATCGTGTTACGGCGAGATTCGGCATGGTCGCGGCACTTTCGAAATGGTGCACCCAGAGTACCGAGTGTCAGCCGGGGAACCCACGATCGACGCGGCGCAAACGCTGACACCGGTATATCCGGCAACAGAAGGTGTTTCTCAATCTGTGTTAAGACGCATCATCAACAACGCCTTACAAAGCCATGTGTCTCTACTGACTGATTTGATTCCCGACCAGTTGCTGCGGGCAAAACATCTACCCACACTGGACAAGGCAATCGTCGATTTACATCAACCAAGCGCAGAGGCTGACTTAGATTTGTTGGCAGCCGGCGATACGGCCGCACAGCGCAGGTTGTCGCTAGAGGAGTTATTGGCTCACCACCTGAGTTTTTTGCAACTCCGTGCTCAACGACAAAGCCTACGGGCGCCCGCGTTGAAGGGCCAAGGATCCGGTATGTCCCGGCTAAATGCGACTTTGGGATTTGCACTTACCAAAGCCCAACAGCGGGTTATCGCGGAGGTGCTGGACGATCTGACACGGGCTACCCCCATGTTACGGCTGGTTCAGGGCGATGTGGGTTCGGGCAAGACGGTTGTTGCTGCGGCCGCGATCATGCGGGCGGCGGAGAATGGTCTGCAAAGTGCGGTACTCGCCCCCACCGAATTGTTGGCAGAGCAACATTTCCGGACATTTCACAACTGGTTTGGCCCCTTAAACGTGGACACGGTTTGTCTGTCCAGTCGAATGACCGTTCGTCAACGGCGTCTTACTCTCTCCCAGTTGGTTGCGGGCCAAGCGCTGGTCGCCGTGGGAACCCATGCGCTTTTTCAGGATGACGTTGAATTCGACCGCTTGGCACTGGTCGTTGTTGATGAACAGCACCGTTTCGGTGTCGATCAACGCTTAGCCATGCGCGACAAAGGCAGAACGGAAGGTGTGATTCCGCACCAGCTCATCATGACGGCAACACCGATTCCGCGGACGCTGGCCATGACGTTCTATACCGACTTAGACGTCTCCAATATCGATGAACTGCCACCAGGTCGCATACCGGTTGACACGGTTGTCGTACCGGAGGAGCGGCGTGACGAAGTCATACAACGCATCAAGCACGCTTGCGGATTCGGCAGACAGGTATATTGGGTATGCCCGTTGATTGACGAATCCGAAGCACTTTCGGCACAAGATGTGTCCAGCACAGAAAAATTGCTGCGCGAGTCGTTGCCTGAAGCCGCAATTGGGTTGGTCCACGGCCGCATGAAGTCCGCGGAAAAAGATAAAGTTATGGCAGCGTTTCGGGACAAGAAGCTCGACATACTGGTTGCAACCACTGTGATCGAGGTAGGTGTAGACGTACCAAACGCCAGTTTAATGATCATAGAAAACGCGGAAAGGTTGGGTTTGTCTCAACTACACCAGTTGCGCGGCAGGGTTGGCAGAGGTCATCAGCAATCTGCTTGTGTTTTGCTCTATAAATCGCCACTCAGTGAACACGCGCGTATAAGGTTGGCTGCTCTGCGTGACACCTCTGATGGGTTTGAGATCGCCCGTCAGGATCTACAGTTGCGAGGGCCGGGCGAGGTGCTGGGGACAAGACAAACCGGAATCCAAAGGATGCGGGTGTCAGATTTGATAAGAGATCGCAATTTGTTACCGTCCGTCCACGAGTTGGGTAAGACTATGTTGCAACAGTATCCGCAACGCGTGCCGGCATTGATCAAGCGGTGGGTCAGATTGGGTGATCAATATGGACACGTATAGATCGAGAAGAAAGTTTTAAGTTTAAAGTTTAAAGGGGGAAATCCGTTTCTTTTAACTTTGTACTTTAAACTTTACGCGAGCGCGGCCAGAATGGAATGAATAATGATTCGCAACATATACGAGAAGCCAAACTCGCATGCGAAGTGCACACTAGCGCCTTTTTAATAGATCGCATTGAGCAATATGCGCGCTTGATGCGCATGGACCGCCCTATCGGTACATTCCTACTGCTGTGGCCTACCCTTTGGGCGCTTTGGATCGCCTCAGCGGGCTCACCCGATCCAGCCATATTGCTGATTTTTATAACAGGTGTCTTCGTAATGCGTTCGGCGGGATGTGTTATTAACGATTTCGCGGACCGAGATAAGGATCCCTATGTAGAACGCACCAAGGACAGGCCCTTGGCGGCGGGGCGGGTATCGGTAGCAGAGGCTTTGATCCTGTTCGTCACCTTGTGCGGTGTAGCCTTTGTTTTGGTCCTGATGCTCAATACTTTGGCCATCTATTTGGCGCTAGTCGGGGTGTTCTGGACCATTGTCTATCCGTTCATGAAGCGATTTGTCCATTTCCCGCAATTATTTCTGGGTTTTGCATTTTCGTGGGGCATTCCCATGGCATTTGCCGCGCAGACAGGGACGGTCCCGGCATTGGCCTGGTGGATTTTGGTGGCTAATGTGTTTTGGGTCATGGTTTATGACACCCTTTACGCCATGGCCGACCGAAAAGATGATCTTGCCATTGGTGTCAAGTCTACAGCCATACTATTCGGACAACACGACCGGATGATGGTGGGGCTTTGCCAGATCGCTACCCTGTTACTGTTGGTTGCGGTAGGTATATGGCAGAGTCTGAATTCATACTACTATGGTGCGTTGGTAGTGGCTGGCGCGTTGTTTCTATACCAGCAATGGCTTATCCGAGAGCGCGAAGGCGCCAAATGTTTCCAGGCATTCCTAAATAATACCTGGGTCGGTGCGGCCATATTTCTAGGCCTGGTCCTGGCGTATCTCTGATACAGATCTGTGATGTAGGAAGGGGTGGCGCCCTTGCCGCGATTTGCTCATTCACAAACAACATGCTCGCTC
>JASJAT010000165.1 GCA_030066885.1 Arenicellales bacterium
AATCCTATCACGGCGGAGGTATTCCTACATAAATGAAATGCTATTCGGAATAAAGGCGTTTGGTACTATACGGTATAGAGCCATCGTCCATCAGGTCCACGGCTGGCATCTATTTGCTAAAGCCTCTGGATTCCCGCTAACAGCATACGGGTATGACGATGACTAGAGTCCTAGCTGATATAGCCCCACGCCCTCAAGCGTCCATAGGCATGCTGTGCGGCTTTACCCTCTCGCACTACCTTGAGGTAATCGTAGTAGTGCTGTGCTGCGCCACGTTTATCCTGCATGCCTTCCATCGCGAAGCCACGGAGAAACAAAGTATTGGGATTGCCAGGAAGTAATTTGTCGTAGCGTGCGAGGTCTTGATATGCACCAGGAAACTCGTTCATCGAAATTTTATTGATGCCGCTCAAGTTGTGGGCTTGTGCCTCCTCGGGATAGACTGCCTTGGCTTTATCCAAGTAAACCTGTGCTTCTTGCTGTCGATTTTGTGCGATTAAACTCTTAGCAAGGAGGACGTTGGCAGGATAGTCGTTTGGGGTTTTTCGTATGCTGTCACGGAAGTGGTTTTCCGCGCGCGCAAAAGACTCGCGCGAAAAAGCCTCTTCGCCTTTCTGTAGTTCATGGATCGTTGATTTAAGTTCACGCAGATCCTGGGTATTGTCCATAAACCTTTCGCGAAGCAAAGGTCGGTCAGTAAGCGATGTATACCTTTTGGCTATCGCTTTTTCCGTTGAGCGGTAGCGCTCTTCACTGGGCGGGTGCGTGGCGAACATCGTTTCCAGCGAGCTTGGTTGTGATTTGTTTTGTTTGCGCAGCACATCTGTCAATCCCAACATTCCGTTCGGGTTATACCCAGTTTCGGTCATGTAACTCAAACCCAGTGAATCGCTCTCACGTTCATTGTTGCGGCTGTAGTGAGAAAGTAGCGCACCTGCGCCGAACGATCCCAGTCCATACAGGGTATTACCTAGGCTAGAACTTTGTGTGCTTGCCAGGATTGCACTACTCATTAATGCGGCTTGAGCTATTATGGTCTTACCTGCCTGTTCGGCCGCGTGGCGCGCTGAAACGTGACCCACTTCGTGCCCCAATAGTCCGGCCAGCTCAGATTCATTTTCGAGCTCCACCAACAGACCTCGGGTAACAGCTATACTGCCACCGGGAAATGCGTAGGCGTTAACATGGTTCGCGTTCACAACGCGAAATGAATAGGGCATGTTTGGGCGATGTGAGTTTGCTGCTAACTTGCTGCCCACGGAGTCAACATAGCGGTTAAGGTTTGGGTCTTTTACGGCGCCGTAGTCTTCGGAAAACTGGAACGGTGATTGATTTTTATCCAGCGCTATCTCCTGTTGTGGCGTAAGCCCGACCAAGACGCTTTTGCCGCTGACTGGATCAGTGGCGCATCCACTTAGACTGGCTCCGGCAACGCCTGCCCCTGTAGCCGACATTAACCAAAGGAAATCTCGGCGGGTTAGTTTCCGCTTGATAATGCGGTCTCCTATTCCATCGGCATAGTTCATAACGTGATCACTGTTTGTCTATTAAGTGTACCATTGGTTGTTCATCCCCATTATGCAACGCATCGACCGTATTGTGTCCGACCGGTCTTCTGCTCGCCAGGGTCCGGTATCTGATGCAATATGTGGGCCAGGATCGTTATAATCCCGGTTTGAACATTCAGTTTCGAGGCAGCAGATGGAACCCCCTGAGATCGTCGAAGTAAGTCCTGGTGAAGAAATTTCATGTGACGGAGGCGAGTACTATGGTCACCCAAAAGTCTACCTGACCTTAGGTGATGATCGGTACGTCGATTGCTACTATTGTGGTCGGCGTTTTCAATTGAAGGCAAAAGATACAGACCAAAATGCAGCGTGAACGGTCCTTTGTTTCTCGGTTCATTGTTCTATTAACGTGCAAAGGCCTGCGTGGTTACAAATTACTGATATCGCCGTTGATTGGCCCCCGTTGTCGCCACTTACCAACCTGCTCTGAATACGTCGAGGAAGCGTTACAAAAGCACGGTCTCCTCAAAGGAGGCTGGTTGTCCATCAAGCGCATCGGGCGTTGCCATCCTTGGGGGAGCAGCGGCTACGATCCGGTCCCAGAGTAAGGATCTACCTTAGGCGCGCCACATGTATCGTACGATCTGCGTTGTGTTTTGCTAGCGACTAGACACTACCTACTCGTTACTGTCTTTATGATGCTACCCAAAGTATGAACAGAGCCAGCACAATGAGCCAGTGGCTAATCCGGTCTTTGATGGCAAACAAGACAGGGTCTTCATGCATTTGGCCTCGATACGCCAGCAACCAAACTCGACTGATCCAATAGAGAATAACCGGGCAAAGCAACCAGATCACGCCGGGGTAGTCATACAGAATGCGAACTTGATCGCTATTGACATAGAGTGCCAACACCAATACAGAGAGATAACCGCTGGCAATACCAAACTGCGTTAACAAACCGATGTCATCCGCACGATAACCCCGGCCGGCGACATCACCAGACGCATTAACGTCTAGGGCACGTACTTCGGCGTATCGCTTGATCATCCCGAGGCTCAAGAAAAAGAACAGCGAGAAAACCAACAGCCAGTGTGAAACAGGCACACCGGTGGCGGCGCCCCCGGCCAGTAAGCGGATGGTATAAAGGGCGGCCAACACCAAAATATCCAATAGAACCACCTGCTTCAATCGCAACGAATAGGCTAGTGTAATGACATAGTAAACTACGAGTAGACCAAGAAACTGGGCAGGTAAGAACAAGGCGATAACTACTGAGCCGACCAGTAACAAGGCAGCCAGTGTCACCGCAATGTCGATAGGAAATGTGCCAGCAGCGAGAGGTCGATTTCGCTTGGTCTGGTGGTTTCTATCGTGATCCAAATCAAGCAGATCGTTCACCACGTAGACACTGGAGGCGCACAATCCAAAAGAAACAAATCCCGCCAAGGCCTGCGCCAACAACTGCAATTCACCCACCCGGTGCGCGAATACCAGTGGTACAAACAGCAGTAAATTCTTTGACCACTGATGGGTCCGCAGCAACTTGGCAACAAGCTGAATAGTAATCGGTTCAGCATTGAAAACGTGGGTGACGTTCGAGTGCTTTTTGGCCTTTTCAATAATGCGCTGAAACGGGCTAACCACTATTGCCTCCCTTGCCCGCGGCCAGATCTCTAAATCGGCCGTAGCATTACCGGCGTAGTCAAATCCATTTTGTCCGCTATCCGTCAAAATTCGATCCAGTTTTCGGATCCCTGAAAAATTGGTAATACCATCGCTCCCTATCGCCAGATCGAAAATACCGGTATGCTCCGCGACGGCGTCTGCGTACTTCTGGTCCGATGCTGTAATCAAAACGAGGCGTCTTCCCTGGTTATGTTGAACGTCGAGAAAATCGAGTAGATCCTGCGCAAACGGGAGCAGCGATGCGTCCAAGTCCACTCTTCTCGCGATCTCTCTTTTAAAATAAGCTCTGCCTTGGAATAGCCAGACAGGAAACAGGAAAATCAACAGTGGATTAGTTCGAAGCAATGCAAACATTGACTCTATCAGGACATCGCTGCGTATCAGCGTTCCATCTAGATCGACGTATAGTGGAGCTGGCTCCGTCTGGTTCATTGGGTGAACATCGTTGGAAATAATATTAAGAGTTTTCTTACGCTTCTATCTTGAGAGTATACGGAAAGTCAAACTTATCTATGAAATTCGCGAGCTGAATGGATTAAAGTGGCCTTGAGATCATTGGCTCCAAAGCAGCACCATACCCTCCTCACCGTTCTATTGTTGCTCTGCAGCTGCTGTGCTGTGGCGGCGGAGGGCTATTACGTTATCGACGACTTCACGGGGCTTGACGTGACGGTAAAGGCCCCTAGTGCGGTCAAAACTGAAGTAGTGGATTCCAACCTTGTTGTTTCAGTGGACTGTACCGAAGCAAGGCCCAGGATCGTTCGCATCCCGCTCAATCGAGAAGTGAAAGATCAAAAGATGCGAATGATCATCTCAAAAGTTGATGATCTGCCCTATATGGGAAAGTTTGAAACTGGCGAATCCGATCTCCTCGTCCGAAATTCCCAGGAACACAACTACCTCGAGTACCAGAAAGGACCGGTATTCTTCTCCCTGGATAACAAGTACCACAAAAACCTTTCCTTTTACTTTCACTGTCGCAACGCGGATCCGGATGTGACAGGCGTTGTTCACATCGACAAAATCGAGATCGTCCCGCTCGAATTCAACGACGATAGGGATTTTGCCTACATCCTGGCTGTCATATTGCTGTTGGTTTTCCTGTTGCCGGGTTTCCTTGCCTACGCTGTGTTCCTTGGAAGCGGCGAGAAGGGGAGACTGCTAGCTTTATTGACACCTTTGTCACTATTTTTCTTCCTGGTTCTTTACCTTGTTTTACTTCTGTACCAACAATTGTCCAGCGAACCGATTTCTTGGGTTTTACTCACTGCCTATATCGTTCTGAATCTCGTTTTTATTGGCTGGCTCTTAAACAGACAAAAACTACACGTATTGGCGTCTAACTTTGGCTTGATTAAATTTGAACTGCTGGCCGTTTTTCTAGTTATCCTCGGCGTAGCTGCAATCGTCACAGAAAATTTGGAATTGCCGCTGCACACGTTTACCTACAATCATCTTAAGTACCTTACCTACGGGACTTTTTACGCACATGACCCCATTTTTCAGTACGTCAACGGCATTGCGATATTGCACGATGAGCCATTTTCAAAGTATTACGAAAACAGGAAGCTTATTTACGCGGTACAAGACCGAGGAATCATTGGCGGTGTCATCTATGCCGTAATGCGAGGTATTGCCAGTCCGCTCAACAGGGATGTCGCATACAGTTTTGGCTTTTATACGTTGTTCGGGGCCGGTTTGAACACTCTAGTATTTCTACCGATCTTTGCGTTACACAAGTATTTTTTCGTGGGTAAGCAACGTCCGCTATTGATTCTGTTCTTGGTATCCGCCAGCGCATTCTTCGTCACTAATTACTATATTACCTGGTACAAGATCGCTGGTGCAGGGCTCGTTATATCGGGAGTTGTGCTTTTACTGCTGGACAAAAACAGCATCAAACAATGGGCAATGGCTGGCGTGGTGTGGGGTCTTGCAACGAACTTTCATCCTGGTTTGGTATTGACCTTTCCCTTAGCAACAATCTGGCTCTTGTTTAGGTTCTGGCGAGCCCACCAGAACCGAATCGCGCCGATGTTTTTTGCATTGTTCGTACTGGCTGGTTCGTTTGTGGTGATGAACCTACCCTGGACGATGGTAAAGGCAGCACACTACCCGGATACGAGTAGGTTATTCAGGCAGCATTTCCTTGCGTTTCAGCCCCATGATCCGGAACAGGGCATCATCGGCAGCTTAAGAGACTTCACAGATGAGTACACGCTGGAGCAGCAGGTCTTTAAACGTTACGGTCGACTTGAAGGAAGCCTCCGTGTCGATGAAATCCAGTCTCTGCTCAAACCAGATAGCGGCACTGAATGGGAGGACATGCTCATAACATGGAATGCTCTTGAAGCGAGCTATATTATTTTTGTGTTTGCCCCACTAGTCATATTACTAGCGTTTTCGAGTCTGCTAACCCGCTTGATACCAGCGACCTCGTGGAATAGGCCTTTAACGATACATAACGCCGATTTTCGCTGGCTGTTGATAACCCAGGTATTGACTATTCTCCTGATTATCATTGGCAGTTTCGGTCCTTTTTCCCCGGATATAACCTGGCACATCCCGATGAGTTGTTCAGTCATTGTGATCTATCTGCTTGCACACGCCAACGTCGCGGTTGGGAAGATCGGGGCCGCCCTTATTGTTGCCTATGCTCTGTTCACCTACTATCGACTCTTCTTTCAATACTTCTAAGAGCCGATACGACCAAAGTATTTACGCCCTAATCCAGTTGCTGCCAGCTCCCTGAATCGGTTCGTTCCAGTGTTGCAGGTGTCCAGCGTGTCGGCTCCTCCGCAACGCCTTGGGTGTAGTTCCTCAGCTCGATCCTTTTGGGTTTGAACTCGATTAACAAAAAGCTTTCGGACTCAGGCCCGTCCGGCCAAAAGGCCGACAAAGGTTCCAGCCACGCGGTCTTCTTATCCTCGAGACGATCGTTTAACTTGGCTTTTCCGAGCATTGTAACGTATGCCCGGTTAGGGCCATCGACATAGCTCAAAACGATATTGCCATTGTTGCGTACGTGGTGGGTCTTTCGGGAGTCTAGATCGGTGGGTATCGTTATCTTGGTAAATTCGTCATCGGATGGAAACGTGCGAACCGGACGTGACGACGGCAGTCCGGTTTCATCCAAGGTAACGAGGGACGCACAACCCGCCGCGGTCATAATCTGTTTTGCAGCACCTAACAGTGTGTTCGTGTCAGTTTGTTCAGACATAGTGCCTACCTCCCAGTGTTTGCCCCTTTAGTCTACTCCTGAGTAGCGAGACGCCAAAATTAGAAAGATAGTCAGTATTCGCTATCGCTTCAGTTAAGCGATAATATGCGGAAGACACCTTTGGTGAGGAGACATAGCCGTAGTGCAAGAGCGTTTGCCCAGAAAGCTTGCCGCGATTCTATATGCCGATGTGGCCGGCTACAGTCGTATGACAGGGCAGGACGAGGACGCGACACATCGTAGCTTGCGTCAACGTCTTGACCAACTCGCCGAAACGATAGAGTCGAATGGAGGTTTCATAGTGCACTACGCAGGTGACGCGGTGTTGGCAAGGTTTGATGCTGCGTTGGATGCGGTATCGGCCGCAATCAAGGCGCAAGAGCTTTTCAACCTGACCGCTATGGGCGAAAACGGTGGTAACGAAATAACTTTCAGAATGGGCATCAATCTGGGTGACGTCATTGAGGATCAAGGAGACATCTACGGTGATGGTGTCAATATCGCAGCACGGCTGGAAACACTAGCTGATCCTGGCGGAGTCTGTATATCCGAGTCGGTGCGTACTGCACTGGGCAATAAATTGCCAGTGGATTTCGAAAGCATAGGGTCGCAACAAGTCAAGAATATTGCCGAGCCAATTACAGCCTATCGCTTGCTGATCGGTGGTGCTGCGAAGACAATCAAGGCCGTAAACGGCGCTTCACAAACGGACAGAAAACCTTCAATACTGGTCGTCCCATTCGTGAGCAGGACCCATGACCCTGAAGACGGGTATCTTGTCGATGGCATTACCGAGGAGATTCGCCTGGGTCTGTGTCGATTCAAAGGGATAATGGTAATTGCCCGGGGCTCTTCCAATAAGGTCATGGAGCAATCAATGGATTCGGTGGGAGCCGCAAAACAGCTTAACGCCGACTACCTTCTGGAAGGCAGTGTCCAGAAAGGCGGTAGTAAGATTAGAGTGTCCGCCAGCTTGACAAAAACCTCAACCGGACAGCAGGTGTGGGCCGAGCGCTATGATCGTACTTTGGAAAATCTATTTGAGATCCAGGATGAGGTCTCTCAACGCATCATCACTAAACTCATTGGCAGCATTGAGGAAGAGTCGAAAGACAGTGCGTTACGCAAGGGTACTGACAACTTGACGGCCTATGATTGCGTGTTGAGAGGCAACCACTATTTTGGTGACTGGAGGGGTTCACGGGAGAACATGGAACTCGCTGCGGAGATGTATCAACGGGCTATTGATTTGGATCCGCAATACGCCGCCGCCTATGCGGGTTTGGCTTCTGTACGATTCCGTTGCTTCGAAAAGGGTTGGACCGATGCACCCGAAGAAACAGGTGAAGCCTCGTTTCGACTTGCCCGTAAAGCGGTTGAACTCGACCCACACGACAGCCTCGCACGGCTGGTACTGGCGGTTGCATCCTTTAAGGTCAGACAGAACGTTGAACTCACTCATACACAGATTCAGGCTGCTTTGGAGCTCAATCCGAATCAATTCTGGAACTATTGCTTTAAGTGCTGGTTTTCTACTTGTGTGGGCGACTTCGAAGAAGGCATTCACTGTGGGATTGAAGCCATACAACGCAACCCGCTCCTGCCAGATGGATGTTTGTACTCTATCGGATTCGCCGAATACCTGGCGGGAAGGTATGAAAAAGCGATAGAAGCCTACGGGCGCATGTCCCATCCATACCCTGAGGATGAAGCTTGCATCGCGGCTTGTTACGCCCAGCTTGGACGGCTCGACGAAGCAAAAGAAGCTGGTAAGGAATTTCGACGCCGCATAGCGTCGGAGGATCCGGACAAAGACCCTGGGTCCGACCCGCAGAAATGGAAGGATTACTGGTTAGAGCTTTTTCCTTTAAAAGACCAAGCCGCTCTAGATCATGTCATCGACGGGCTTATAAAAGCGGGCCTCATCACGTAAAAAAACTTTGGGCGCGATCAATGCCATGTCCAGTTACGGTCAGAACGCTAAGCGGGCTTAAGCTCATCGGATTATTGAACTGACGAGACAATCGGTTCGGGTCGAGCGTGTCGTGGCTGATAGATGCCCAGTTTTCCTCCTCCTGGTAGCGTAACGTGTGTGAGCAAGCCCCACCCCTCATCCTGTACAGGGCTACACACGATGCTTTGTTGTTTCATCTCTTCGACTAGTGCATCGATATCGTCACACATGAAATAGAATTCATGGCGGTCGTTTTTATCGGAAGGGTGCACCGCAATCTCCGCTGGAGGTAAGCCAAAGATTAACCAACCGCCACCCACATCGACGTTAGTCAGTTTAAGTACATCTCGCAAGAATGCGCGATCCGCTTCAGGATCTGTGCTGTAAATAATCGAATGCGCACCGATAATCATGATGATTTTTCCTCTTTTGATTACTCCCCGAAGTGACTTAGCAGCGGTGTGCTGCCAATAAAATGGATTGAGAAACTCAACAAACAAATGATTTGAGTTTTTGTTATAGGTATTATTGATCAAGCACTCGTGAATTGAAAACACAGCAACGTTAAGTTGTTTTGACAGAAGTGTGACCACGCAATTATACGATCACAGATTAGCGGCTATTTTGTATGCCGACGTGGCCGGATACAGTCGGGACGAGTACTTTGCCGACGGGATGACTGATGATCTGATCACGGATCTGTCCAGGATTTCGGGGTTATTCGTAATCGCTCGTAATACGGTGTTTCCCTATAAGGGTAAAGCCGTGGACTGCAGGTGTATCAGTATCACGTTCACATTGCGCAATATGTGACATACTACGACGCTCACCAACGTGTTGTGGGAATCTCAGACTAACAATAAGATTCGCCTGACCTAAAACTGTTTACAAAGCCAAAAGGGAGGAGTGATGTCTCAGATTTTAATCCACGTAACAACCGGCCCGGATGACGCCACCAAAGCAGCACTATCCTTTCTGGTGGCTAAAACCGCCTTGGCCGAAGGGCATGAAGTAACCCTGTTTTTGGCAGGTGAGGGTGTACGGCTGCTGAGCGATGAAAACCTTAGCAGCGTAGAAGGATTGGGTACAGGCAAGTTGCAAGAGCATTATGAAGCGATTGTTGCTGCGGGTGGCAAGTTTTTCTTGTCCGGCATGTCAGCCAAAGCCAGAGGTTTTGGCCAGGCACTTATTGATGGTCGACCGGCCGAGTTTGCGATGCCGGACGTTCTGGTGCGACTGTTGGTTGAGGCTGATAAAACTTTGACCTACTGAGCGGCTCGTTTTACCTGAAAATAATCCAGCCTTTCGTCATTCCCGCATGTCTTTAGCTGGAATCCAGATAAACGAATAAGACGATCATCGCGGCGAGGGCGCCGCTCCTACAGCCAACGCGCTAGGTAGCAAAGCGGTCAAACCGCGGCAGGTCGTCTTCTAAATGAATCCAAGGAAGCTTTTCTGAGAAAAATACATGGTTGGCTTCAAACCGACGAGGATCGCTCATGTCGACGTTTTCGGGCCGATCCAGGCTACCTATTAGCAAGAGTAATCGACCCGGCGATTGGAAAGTTAGTGAGCTTCCGCAATTAGGACAAAAACCCCGATCGACGCCGGCTGAAGAGGGATAGAGTTTAGGAACTTGTGTGGTCCACTCTATAGAATCCTTAGGAAACAGCGCCGCTGTGAGAAAAGCGGCACCCGAAGATTTTCGGCAACGACTACAATGACAATGGCCGATATAGATCGGGTCACCCCTGACCTCATATCGAATTGCACCGCACAAACAACCTCCTGTCCACATCTTGGCTATCTCCTAGTCTATTGTGAGTACACTGTAAGTTTAACAGCGCTATTAACGCTGAAACTATAAAACGCTTGTTCGAAGGCTTTGTACTGAATCTCGGCGTACTTTGTTCAACCTGGTTTAAGTCTCTGTTTTTGATACGCTTTTACTTGCATGTGTCAGCCTTCGCACCCTTTGTATTAATGCTCCGGCGTTTTGTGAGATAGTAGAGGTATAAAGACTGTATTTGGGTTAAGTCTTTAAGAATGAAACTGGATAGGGTCTCGAATGCTATTGGGGCAATAAATCCAGTGACCTGAATTTTGACTAGAGGAGGAAAAAGTATGATTTGTCAGTACAAATTAGCATTACTACGTCTCCTGCTCGGTACATTTGCCGTGGCAGTATTCGCCTCGTCTGCTAATGCCGCCGAATGCAAAAACCGCGGTGATCTAGACACCAGGTATTGTGACGACAATGGCGACCTTGTCGCCGATACCCCGAGCGATCCGAGTGAGCTGCTCGATCCGTCGACGCTCATTTTCTCGTATACCCCAGTCGAAGATCCATCGGTGTATGAGAACGTGTTTACTGAATTCATGGCGTATCTAAGCGAGAAAACAGGCAAACAGGTTAAATGGTATGGGGCGGAATCTTATGCGGCTCAAGTCGAAGCCATGCGGTCAGGCCGGCTGCATGTCGCTGGTATTTCCACGGGCCCAACCGTCTTTGGCGTTAACTTGGCGGGTTACGTTCCTATGGCCATCATGTGCAAGGGTGACGGGACTTTTGGATACAGGCTTCAACTGATCACACACAAAGATACGGATATTATGGAAGTCAAAGATCTTAAAGGCAGGAATGTGGCCCATGTAACGCCTTCTTCCAACTCAGGCAATCAAGCACCACGTGCCTTGTTTAAGAACATGGGCGTCGTCCCTGATGAAGACTATAAGGTGACCTATTCCGGCAAACACGATAATTCAATTATGGGAGTGGCCAACAAAGACTATGAGGCTGCACCGGTTGCTTCTAGTGTGTTGGACCGCATGGTCAACAAAGGCATGCTGCAAAAGGAAGACTTAAGAATTATCTGGGAATCCGATCCGTTTCCCACCACATCCTATGGTTTTGCTCACAATCTAACTCCCGATCTTCAGGAAAAAGTCAAAGAGGCGTTTTTAACCTTTGATTGGTCGGGAACTGCGCTCGCCGAAGAGTTTGGAAAACAAGCGGATAGGTTTTGTGGCATTACTTTCGAAAAAGAGTGGAAGCCCATCCGTATAATCCAGAAGGAAAACGGTATCGTCTACACAGAAGCCGCTCTAAGCGACCTGAAAGTAAAAAAGAAGAAGAAGTAAGAAAGCTCGACCGCTAGGCTAACCCCTGGTGCTTAGGCACCAGGGGTTGTCCGTTGCGCGAACCAACTATGCTAACGATTAAAGCACTGGTTAAGGTATATCCGACCGGAACCAAGGCACTCGACGGTGTCGATTTGGAGGTGGGGGAACCACAGGTCATTTCCGTCATAGGTTCTTCCGGCTCGGGCAAAAGTACCTTGATCCGATGCATCAACCGTCTTGTAGAACCTTCGGCCGGTTCGGTCACACTCAATGGCGTAGACATTACAAGTCTGGGGCGTAGGCGATTGCGGCACGCACGTCGACGAATGGGGATGATTTTCCAAGAGTACAACCTTGTCGACCGGTTGACGGTAATGGAAAACGTATTGTCCGGCCGGCTCGGGTACGTCGGGTTTTGGCAAGCTTACAGCAGACGATTTCCACCCGAGGACATTTCGGCCGCCTACGAGCTACTCGACCGGGTTGGTCTGGAAGGC
>JASJAT010000166.1 GCA_030066885.1 Arenicellales bacterium
AAGCGATTCTAGTCAATATATTTGGTGGCATTATGCGGTGTGATGTTATTGCGGAGGGTCTGGTTAACGCAGCCAAGGAAGTCAATTTAGAAGTTCCCTTGGTGGTTAGATTGGAGGGAACCAATGTCCAACGAGGGCGCGAGATTATTCAGGAATCCGGAATTGAGATTACGGCAGCAACGGATATGGCCGATGCGGCGGAGAAAGTCGTCGCGGCGGCACGGGGATAGCGTTATGTCGATACTCATTAGTAAGGCTTCTCGAGTAGTAACCCAGGGCATCACGGGTAAGACCGGCAGATTTCACACAAAACACTCAGTCGAATACGCGTTTGGTAAAGATTGTTACGTGGCCGGCGTTACACCGGGCAAAGGCGGGGAGAACGTCGAGGGGATACCCGTTTTCGATACCGTGGCCGAAGCCAAGGAAAAAACCGGTGCAAATGTTTCCGTCATTTATGTCCCACCCCCTTTTGCTGCTGCAGCCGTAGACGAAGCTGTCGATGCGGGGATAGATGTGGTGATTTGTATCACCGAAGGTATCCCGGTCAAAGACATGATCATGACCCGGTACAAGATGCAGGATGCCCACAGCACTCTGGTCGGTCCGAATTGCCCAGGGGTGATCACACCGGATGAACTCAAGATTGGCATCATGCCGGGCTATATTCATAAAAAAGGGCCGGTTGGAGTGGTGTCTCGTTCCGGTACGTTGACCTATGAAGTGGTGGATCAACTCACCCGATTGAATCTCGGCCAATCGACTTGTGTCGGTATCGGGGGAGATCCGGTTAATGGCGTAAAGCATCTGGATATCATGAAGATGTTTAACGACGATCCGGACACCGAGGGCGTAGTCATGGTCGGAGAGATCGGGGGCAGCGATGAAGAAAACTGCGCTGCCTGGGTGAAAGACCATATGACCAAGCCGGTGGTGGGATTTATCGCGGGCGTTACCGCACCGCCTGGGAAACGCATGGGACATGCAGGGGCGATCATTGCCGGTGGAAAAGGCACGGCCGCCGAGAAGATCGCGGCTATGGAGGATGCGGGTATCGCCGTAACTAAGAATCCCGCCGATATTGGGAAACTGATGGTAAAGGCATTAAAGTGAAAAGTTTAAAGTAAAAAGTTAAAGGCCGAAATCCTTTACCCTTCAAAAACTCATTATCTTTAACCTTTAAACTTTTTACTTTGTTCGACGCAGTCGAACCTTTTAACTCAAAGCCTGTAAGACAGCTTCGTAGCTGTCTTTGGCGTCACCGAAAAACATCCTTGTATTTTCTCTGTAGAACAGGGGATTATCGACGCCCGCGTAGCCCGTCGCCATGCTCCTTTTCGATACTACCACGGTGTTTGCTTTCCATACTTCAAGCACTGGCATACCCGCAATAGGGCTGTCAGGATTCTCTTGTGCAGACGGGTTGACGATGTCGTTGGCACCGATGACCAGCACCACGTCGGTATTTTCAAAATCCTCGTTGATTTCGTCCATTTCCAAAACGATATCGTAAGGCACCCGGGCTTCGGCCAGTAGGACGTTCATATGGCCCGGCATACGACCGGCTACTGGATGAATACCAAAGCGCACGTTGACACCGACATCCCGGAGTTTCTGTGTAACGTCAGAAATCGTATGTTGTGCTTGCGCCACTGCCATACCGTAACCCGGCACAATGATGACTTCCTTTGCACCGCTCAACATTTCGGCAACTTCCTCAGCCGAACTGGATTGAACTTCTCCAGCCTCTTCGCCGGTTACACTGCCCCCGGTGGTTCCGAATCCACCCATAATCACACTGACGAAATGGCGATTCATCGCCCGGCACATTATGTAGCTCAAGATCGCCCCGCTGGAGCCCACCAACGCCCCGGTGACGATGAGAAGATCGTTGGACAACATAAAACCGGTAGCCGCCGCCGCCCAGCCCGAATAGCTGTTCAGCATAGAGATCACGACCGGCATATCGGCACCACCGATGGCCATGACCATATGCACACCGAACAGAAAGGCGATAATGGTCATCAAAATCAGTGGCACAAGGCCTTCACCTACCGATCCCGCGTCGAGAAACCAACCTCCGAGCCAGATGCAGGCTATGCCCCCGGCAAGATTGATCCAATGCCGAGCCGGCAGGATCAAAGGCTGGCTCATAATTACCCCCTGGAGTTTGCCAAACGCGATTACCGATCCTGTGAATGTGACTGCACCAATCAATACCCCGAGGTAGATCTCAGTATTGTGGATCGTTTCTTCGACTCCCTCGAAATGAACGGAGGGATCGACGTAGTTGGCAAAGCCCACTAACACGGCAGCTAGTCCGACAAAACTGTGCAACATGGCCACCAGCTGGGGCATTTGTGTCATCTGTACCCTGGCCGCAACCACTGCACCGATAGAGCCGCCAATGAGCATCATGATGATGAGAAGGGTGAGATTAGACACCTGGTCGCTGGCTATGGTCGCCACTATGGCGATAGCCATGCCCACGATGCCGTACACGTTACCCCGGCGGGCTTTTTCCTGATGGCTCAGGCCGCCGAGGCTTAATATAAATAGAATGCTGGCTGCGATGTAGGAGGCAGTAAGTACTCCGCTTGGCATTAGTTTTTCCTATATATCTCCTACTTACGGAACATCTTCAACATACGTTGGGTTACCAGAAAACCGCCAAACACGTTGACCGTGGCGATCAAAATCGATATCGCGGCCAGCAGAACCACCGTAACGGATCCAGCACCGACTTGAATGAGGGCGCCGATAACGATGATCCCACTGATCGCGTTGGTTACGCTCATCAAAGGCGTATGTAGAGCTGGAGTCACGTTCCAAATAACTTGCCAGCCGACGAAGCAAGCGAGAACAAAGACTGTAAAGTGTGACATAAATGAAGCAGGCGCCACCGTTCCCAGTGCGAGTATCAATACCACCCCGATGGCCAGTAAACCCATTGTCACGTAGCCACTCGGTTTCTTCACTTCTGCTGCCGGCATTATTGGTGCGGGTTCTTTGGCCGTAGCCGGTACCGCCGTGATTTGAATGGGCGGATCCGGCGGCCAAGTGATTTCGCCGTCCTTGACCACCGTAACACCTCGAATCACATCGTCCTCCATGTCGACCAACGGTTCGCCATCCTTGTCGGGTGTCAGCTCTACCAACAAGTGTCTTAGGTTTGTCGCATACAGTTGGCTTGCCTGGGCCGGCAACCGGCTGGGTAAATCTGTGTAGCCGACAACAGTTACACCGTGCTGCTGGACGACTTCTCCTGGGGTGGTGAGTTCACAATTCCCGCCTTGCTCCGCCGCCAGGTCGACAATCACGCTGCCTGGTTTCATCGCCTTCACCATGTCGGCTGTGATCAGTTTGGGCGCCGGTTTACCCGGTATCAATGCAGTGGTAATGATGATGTCAACTTCCTTGGCCTGAGCCATGAACAAAGCCATTTCGGCTTCGATAAAAGCTTGGCTCATTTCTTTCGCATACCCACCTTCACCACTCCCTTCTTCCTCGAAATCCAACTCTAAGAATTCCGCACCCATGCTCTCGACTTGTTCTTTAACCTCAGGTCGTGTATCGAAAGCACGTACGATCGCACCGAGAGAATGAGCTGTGCCGATGGCGGCTAACCCGGCCACACCAGCGCCAATTACCATGACTTTGGCCGGTGGGACTTTCCCAGCTGCCGTAACCTGGCCGGTAAAAAAACGCCCGAACTGGTAGCCCGCCTCTATGACAGAACGATAGCCAGCAATGTTGGACATCGAACTCAGAGCGTCCAATTTTTGTGCACGGGAAATGCGCGGCACGGCGTCCATTGCCATTACGGTTGCACCCCTTGCCTTCATTTGATCAACGAGTTCTGTATTCTGTGCAGGCCAGATAAAGCTGATCAGCATTTGGCCTGGACTCAGCCAGTCCGCTTCATGAGTGTTGTGTGCAGAATTGAACTCGGGGGGGCGCACTTTCAGGATAATGTCGCTAACTTTCCACAGGGCCTTAGTATCCTCAATGATCTCGACGCCAACGTCTGTGTAGGCCTGATCGTTGAAGCTAGCAGCACCACCCGCACCAGCCTCGACACTCACTTGATAACCCAGATCTATAAGCTGCCGGGCGACATCGGGCGTCGTCGCAACTCTGTTTTCATCGACGTGAATTTCTTTTGGGACGCCAATCTTCATGGATTTTTATTACTTATAGAAAAGGCTTGCTGAGTCAACAAAGAAGTATACATCAGACATCTGATATCAGATATCAGATTTAGATGTCGGATATTGATATGAATCAAAACGCTCTAAGTCTGCAGTGTGAGGCGTGAATTCTGATATACGCTGTCGGTGAAGCCTGGTTACGCTACCTTTAAAGTCGCTCCCTGCAGAAGCTCACGAGACACCGGATCATTGTCGGTAAAAGAAACCGCCACACCTTTCTTGTCTCGCCGCACCACTTCGGCAGACAGACGCAGCCAGCGGCGGTAGCGCCCATCTACTATTGGGAAAACCATGTCGACGGGCATGCGTGGGGCAAGGGTATTGTTTGATGTCTTGATAAATACGCCATCCGCACCCAAGTTGGTGACCCGACCACTGGCCCAACCCGCCTCATCGTTGTACAACCTGACTTTCATGGTGGCGTCAGTACGCTGCGCCCGACGCCGGTGTCCGTTGAAACGAGCCGGCGATTCCTCGATCATGGTCGTGTCGTGGTGGACTAAGAAATCTTTTGGATAGCGGGTAAATTTGAGTTGGACATTACCGATATGGATCAAGTCTCCCTCCCGCAACACGCCTGATCGAACTGGACGAGAACCGACGCGAATTCCATTTTTGGAGTTTCCGTCGAAGACGGTAAAGCTCCCGTTTCTGTTTCTTACCAGCTCGGCGTGAAACCGCGAAACCGACTTATCCGTTAGTTTTAGATCGTTGTGTGGATGCCGGCCGATACGGCAAACTTCTCTCGTCACGTCGAATCGAACGGGTCTGTTGTGACTCAGACGGTAAAGGTAGGCGTACGGGTGCGCGGGTTTTCCACTCCCACGTCGCCAGAGCCAGATGGTCATGACCAGCAACAGGGCAATTACGACCCACTGTGCGATATGCAGTACGGCCATGGTGTCGTCACTAAACGGTTGGGCCCGGCAGACTTGGGGGTAGATAAACCCAATTGCCCCTCCCCACCCGAACTCAGTTGTTCGGGATATCCTCATGAATCACCCCTTTATCCAAGTTATTCAGGCCATTTTAACAACTTTTGATTGGAAATCAGTCACTTTTGGCGGACTACTTGATTCGCTTCGCACACAAGGGGATCGACGTCCATTGTGCTGGCACAATGGTATTACCAAATCCAAATCAATTCAGGTATGCTCCGCATCCCTCTAATTTACTTAGAAAAACATGGAACTCACCGCCTTAACCGAGATGGCCAAAGACCTGAGGGGACGAACCGAGTCTCTTAGGGGGTATCTTTGACTACGAAGGAAAACAAGAGCGTCTAGAGGAAGTTAGCCGACAGCTCGAGCAACCTGACATTTGGAACGATCCTGCCAAAGCGCAGGAATTGGGAAAGGAGCGTGCGCGATTAGAGCGGGTAGTCGACACCCTTTCTAACATCGATCGTGGCGTTACGGAAGCGTTGGACTTACTGGAGCTGGCACGAGAAGAAAGTGATCCTGAGGTACTGGTCTCGGTTGAGCAGGATCTTGCTGCACTGGAACATCGTTTGTCCGATCTCGAATTTAGGCGGATGTTCAGTGGTGAGATGGACCAAAGCAATGCATTCATTGATATCCAATCCGGGTCGGGAGGTACCGAGGCACAAGACTGGGCCGAGATGCTATTACGGATGTATTTGCGATATTGTGAGCGTAAGGGTTTCGAAACTGAATTGATCGAGGTATCTAGTGGGGAGGTGGCTGGTATCAAGAGTGCAACCTTAAAGGCGAGCGCGGAGTATGCTTACGGATACCTCAAGACAGAGACTGGAATACACCGATTGGTTCGAAAATCACCGTTCGATTCGGGGAATCGAAGACATACATCGTTTGCCTCGGTTTACGTTTACCCTGAGGTGAGCGACGAGGTGGAGGTTGAGGTCAACCCGTCGGAACTCAGGATCGATACCTATAGAGCCAGTGGTGCAGGGGGGCAGCATGTAAATCGGACCGATTCAGCAGTACGTATCACCCATTTACCCACTGGTATTGTCGTTCAATGTCAGAATGATCGATCGCAGCACCGCAACAAGGATTCGGCAATGCGCATGTTGCGTGCGCGTCTTTATGAGGCCGAAATGCAAAAGCGCAGAGAAGAACAACAGGTGGTGGAAGATAGCAAGGCCGATATCGGGTGGGGACAGCAGATCCGCTCCTATGTTCTGGACCAGTCCCGGATAAAGGATTTGAGAACGTCGGTAGAGACTGGTAACACCCAGGCCGTATTGGACGGAGATCTGGACATGTTTATCGAAGCAAGCCTCAAAGCCGGCATTGAAATATAGATCAACTAAACTATTAAGAAGTAGATATAATAAATTGTTTTAATTATAAAAATTAAAACTATGTTAGATAATTCTGATAACGAACAAATCGCCCAGCGTCGGTCCAAACTCGCTGCCCTTCGCGACCGGGGAAATCCATATCCAAATGACTTTCGCCCCGATCACTTGGCGGCTGAATTGTTGGCGCAATACGACTCTCTGACCCAGACCGAGCTTGAACATCGAGCGGTCAAAGTAAAGGTCGCCGGCCGCATGATGAGCCGCCGTATCATGGGGAAAGCCAGCTTTTGTCATGTGCAGGATCGCAGTGGAAGTATCCAACTTTTCGTTCAGCGCGATGAGCTACCCGAAGATCTCTACAACAAGGACTTTAAGAAATGGGATATCGGCGATATTGTGGGTGCGCAAGGGGCTTTGTTTAAAACAAAGACCGGTGAATTAACTATCCGGGTTGAAAGTATCAGACTTCTTACTAAGTCTCTCCGGCCCTTGCCCGAGAAATACCATGGGATAAGTGATCAGGAGTTGCGTTACCGGCAGCGCTATCTGGATTTGATTATGAGTCCGGTAAGCCGCAGGGTATTTGAGATCAGGGCCGCCATTGTAAGCTCCATCCGTCAATTTTTGCGTGACCGGGAATTTCTGGAAGTGGAGACACCGATGATGCAGATCACTCCCGGGGGGGCGGTGGCACGCCCCTTCATGACCCATCACAACGCTCTGGATATGGATTTGTACCTGCGCATCGCGCCGGAACTATATTTAAAACGGTTGGTCGTGGGTGGTATAGAACGGGTATTTGAGATCAACCGGAATTTTCGCAACGAAGGCATCAGTACACAGCACAATCCAGAATTCACAATGTTGGAGTTCTATCAAGCCTACGCGGATTACCACGATTTCATGGATCTGACCGAGGCGATGATACGGGAAACTTGTGAGAAGGTACTGGGGAGCATGGAATTCGAATATCAAGGCAAACACGTGGATGTTTCCAAGCCGTTTGAACGATTACCGCTTAAGGAAGCCGTTTTGAGATGCAATAAAAAATTAACGTCACAACAAGTCGATGATGTAGATGCCCTTTCGGCGTACGCGACCCATCTCGGTATCCCGCTTAAGAGAGAATACGGTGCGGGTAAAATCTTGACCGAAATCTTCGAAAAAACCGTGGAGCAAGAGCTAGATCATCCTACATTTATTACCCACTATCCCATTGAAGTGTCACCGCTATCACGAGCTAATGACACCGACCCGACGATCACCGATCGGTTCGAGTTATTCATTGCAGGACGGGAACTTGCCAATGGATTTTCGGAACTAAATGACCCCGAAGACCAAGCGGAGCGATTTCGAAAACAAGCCAGACAGCGGGAAGGAGGTGATGACGAAGCGATGTACTACGATGCTGATTACATTCGAGCACTTGAATATGGTTTACCGCCGACTGCGGGCGAAGGGGTAGGGATAGACCGGTTGGTGATGTTGCTTACCGACAGCCCGTCGATACGCGATGTACTGTTCTTTCCCCACATGCGTGCAGAATCCAAGTAATCGGCATAATGAGGAGCCGGCTTCGCGTAACTATTGAATGTGATCATTCGTTAGTTGTCCTGACTTCGTTGATCTTAGTCTTTTCACGAGCATAGCCATGACCCGATCTCTACCGTTTTTTATTGGGCTGCGCTATACACGTGCCAAGCGGCGAAATCACTTTATTTCGTTTATTTCCCTGACCTCGATGCTGGGGATTACCTTGGGTGTTTGGGCGTTAATCACCGTGCTGTCGGTCATGAACGGTTTCGAACGGGAGCTTCGTGGACGCATATTGGGAGTAGCCTCTCATGTTACTGTGAGTGGCGAGGGGGGCTGGTTGTCGGATTGGCAAGCTTTGCAGAAAAGAATCAGTGCGGAGCCGAAGGTCCAGGCGTCTGCACCCTTTGTTTTGGGACAAGGGATGGTCACCAAAGGGGGTGAGGTACACGGTGCCCTGATCCGGGGCATATTGCCTGGTCAAGAAGAACGCGTAGCAGAAATGATCGCCCAAAGCATGACCCAGGGCCAACTGGATAACCTGCGTGCCGGTGAGTTCGGCATAGTACTAGGCCGCACTCTGGCATTCAGCTTGGGCGCGCACGTGGGTTCAAAAATAACTGTGGTGGCACCCCGTGGTCAGATCACGCCGGCTGGGTTGTTACCTCGTCTCAAGCGATTTACAGTCGTCGGTGTCTTCAGAGTGAACATGCACGAGTATGACAGTGCACTGGCTTTTATTCACTTGGAAGATGCCATGAAGTTATACAAGTCCGGATCTCAAGTGAGTGGCCTGCGACTGACCTTGGATGATGTGTTTCAAGCTCCCTTATTGCGGCGGACGCTTATGCAAACCTTGGGGCAAGGATTTCGGGTGCGGGATTGGACCCTGGAACACGCTAATTTTTTTCGGGCACTTAAGATCGAGAAACGCGTGATGTTCATCATCTTGTTTCTCATTATCGCCGTTGCTGCCTTTAATATTGTGTCGACTTTGGTGATGGTTGTCACCGACAAACAGGCGGATATAGCCATTCTAAGAACATTGGGGATGAGTCCGCGTTCGGTGATGGGCGTATTTATGGTGCAAGGTACGGTCATTGGGGTCGTCGGTACCCTTCTGGGTGGATTGACCGGGGTAATAACGTCGTTAAACATTGAAACCTTGGTGCCGTTTTTCGAACGGTTGTTCGGTATAGAGTTTTTTCCCGCCGACGTTTATGTCATCAGTGATTTTCCGGCAGAGCTTCATTGGGACGACGTAATAAAAATCACTATGGCTTCCTTCATAATGAGCGTTACCGCCACTTTGTACCCGGCGTGGCGGGCCTCGAGGACTCACCCGGCTGAGGCATTGAGGTACGAATGACCCAAGAAGCTCAAAACAGTGTCTTGAAATGCGAGCACGTGGCCAAGACGTTTGATCAGGGCGAACTTTCCGTCGACGTTCTGCATGATATCAATCTAGAAGTACAAACCGCAGAGCAAATTGCCATAACCGGGGCGTCCGGTTCGGGTAAGAGTACGCTTTTGCATCTATTGGGCGGTTTGGATATCCCCACCGGTGGAAAAGTATATGTCGATGGTAAGGATTTCAGTACGTTGTCGGATGATCAGCGCGGAACCTTACGCAACAGGGCGCTGGGTTTTGTCTATCAGTTCCATCATCTTCTGCAGGAATTTACCGCCCTTGAAAACGTGATCATGCCGCTATTGATCAGGGGTGAAGAACCTGAGACGGCGAAACAGCAAGGCACTGATTGCTTGGATAACGTCGGTCTGCGTCATAGGTTGAACCACAAACCGGGCGAGTTGTCCGGTGGTGAACGACAGCGTGCTGCAATTGCCCGCGCCTTGGTGACCAAACCATTGTGTGTACTGGCAGATGAGCCCACGGGCAATCTCGATCGACACACCGCAGACAAGGTGTATGGACTCATGCGAGAACTGAATACCGAGCTCGGGACCGCATTGGTCATGGTGACCCATGACATTGACTTGGCCCAGCGCATGCAACGTATTCTGCGCTTGGAAGATGGAATTTTATCTAGTAGCTAGTTGACTAGTGACTAGTAGCTAGTAACAAATTACTAGTTGCACGAAGTGCGTGCCTTATCCATCCAAAATGCAATGTTCTCTCGCAAAGGCGCAAAGTGCGCCAAGAAAGAAATAACAATATCGCTCTATACCAAAGATCAAGGCTCTGTATCCTTAGCTCCACTAACGGTACATCTGTGTACAACTCTGCGAGCTTGGCGTCTTGGCGAGAGTTGGTTTGGTACTAGCCACTAGATACAAGTTGGTCGCCATTTTCGAAATCTGGCACATTCATCCGCGGGAACGCGGGATATAAATCCATCCCTGCTGTCGAACCATCTACTTTTTAAACTTCCTTCTAAACTTTCGCTCCTCACGGCGTCGTTGCCATGAGCTGATCACTTTCGATCTCCAAATGGCGTTTACTAAAAAATAACCTATGGTGGAAACTGCGGTTCCGACGAGCAGGCAGCCTAACCATAATGCCGCCAAGTGCTTGCCGAATATCTCCACAGTCAGCTGGTCGAGCGGTACCGAGGGGCGGTCCAGCAACCACGCTCCAAGCAAGTAGGGTGGACCGTACAGTGGAAGCCAAGTCAATGGATTGGAAACCCACACCCAGGCAAGGGCCAGTGGAAGATTGGCACGCCACAGTATCGCCCCTATTGCGGCGGGAATCATCTCGAAAGGCATAGGCAAGAAGGCGCAGAACAGGCCGATGCCCGTAGCGCGTGCAACGGACCTTCGATTGAAATGCCATAGGTTTGGATCATGCAAATGGTCGCCAAGGAACTTCAAGTACTTATTGCTCCTGATCTCCCGGCGAGTCGGCAAATACTTTTTTATTGTCTCCAGCTGCATGAATCTCAGGTTATAATTGAATTAATGAAGTTATGACAAGGATATAAGTTTAATGCGTGTTTTGGCAGGATGCCGAATCTACATCTACGCTGCGTGTTTTCTGACCGGAGCTGTCGTTATTCAGGGAGTGTCGGAATTACCTTCACTCTGGTATTTCAGCCCGATTCCACCGTTCATTGCGCTTAGTTTTCGCTTTCGTTGGTTATGGCCCCTCATTTTTCTTTCGCTTGGTTGTGCGTGGGCTGTTTTAAAAGCAGACTTGTTGTTGGCCCAAGCCTTACCGCGCGAGCTCGAAGGCAAAGAGTTACAGCTGGTTGGTATGGTTTCTTCTTTAGTCCAGCGCAACGAACGTTACCTGAAGTTCACAGTGGATGTCGAGTCGCTAAGCTATCTTAGTCACACCTACCCACCACCAAAGACAATACGATTGCACTGGTACCACCCGGATAAGGTTGTTCATATAGGCCAAGGCTGGCGTTTTCGGGTACGCCTGAAGCAACCCCATGGATTTCAAAATCCCGGTGGATTCGACTACGAACAGTGGCTGTTTCGCCATGGCATTCGAGCCACAGGATACGTGCTGGACGCAGACCGAAGACCGGAGACAGACCATCTATCTTGGTGGAGTGTGCTTAGGGAAAGGGTACAGCACCACCTTTATCATTCAGGCCTAGCTCATCAGGGCTTGCTCCGTGCACTGGCAATTGGTGATCGCGGCGGTGTGTTAAAAGAGCAATGGAAGGTCCTGCAACGTACCGGGACCATCCACTTGATGGCTATTTCCGGATTACACATCGGACTCGTCTCGGGTTTTTGTTTTGTCATCGGCCTGGTCATCGCCCGTCTGCTGGGTGAGGCAATGTTGTGGCTACCGGCGCCCAAGCTAGGCGCCGTCTTGGGTATGGCAGGTGCTGGGATTTACGCGCTGTTGGCGGGGTTTACGGTGCCCACACAAAGAGCAACCGTGATGGTCGTCGCCCTAATGACAGCGCTTCTTGTAGATCGAAGTATAGACCTGACAAGAAGTTTAGCTGTCGCGTTGCTGATCGTTTTAGTCA
>JASJAT010000020.1 GCA_030066885.1 Arenicellales bacterium
CGGGAGTTGGTTTTGGATTCAAACCCGTGCACCGAACCGCACGCGACGTCCTGGGCATCATCGACCCCGCAAACAATCAACAGGAGACCAAAGTGTGGATGGTCGGGTTACGGGGACGGTTAACGTTCTAGCAACAACTTTCAACCAAAGGAGTAAAACAAAATGAAATGTTTCAAGATCAGTAATTGCGGCACCAACTATTCGGTTTCGATGCTGGCTGTACTTGCTGTGGTGATTGTCTTTACCGTTCCAGGCCATGCAGCGGAACCGGTGAAAATGAAGTCCGGCCAGGGCAAGGAAATGACGCTGACTTTACAGACTCTCCCTAACTCGCGCGAATATCAGTATTGTGAGCTCGTTATCCAGTATGGCGATATCGGGTCTGATATCTATAGTACCTCTCCCCTTGCTCCGTGCGATTTGGACTGGTGGGATAACCTAGACCTCGACGCTGTAGCCAAGGAGTTGGGCGCTAAGGCAGCCATTAAGAACGGACCGCAGTGGTGGTCGATGGATGAGGTGGGCGTCATGGCATCGGAGCCGGTGACCATAGCGGGCGTTAACATGATTTTTGGAGCTAACCTGCCCGCGGGGACTATGAGCACACCAAAATACAAGGTGTTCAACCCGGCGAAGTACCAGAACCTGACGTGGAAAGCGGGTAAGCCGACTTATCAGCTGGTCGATCCTGACGGCCACGTCTATATCATACAGGGCCACAAGATCCCGCTGGATCGACTTGCCACGCTGGGTGACAAATTCAAGCAACTGCCCGAGGGCTGGAAGTATCAGGTCGTATCCCCGAGTGAGGATATCGTGATGAACCTGACGCCCGCTCAGGGAATCCCTTCAGTGCAGGACGAGTTCGATCAGATCTATATACGGATTCCAGAATAAAAGGGTGATTCTGTCTCCCTTGGATCAATTTAATCCTTAAATCTATAACGTGGAGGTTTACGCGAAATAGCTGCGCTGATATCAGCGGTGGTGTTTTATTAGTGGCTGCGCCGGCCCTGGGTGCAAACGAACAATCGACCTCGGACCTCTGCAACGTAGCGAACTTAGACGCTAAATCTACTGTTAGAACTAACTAACCGCTCGCTTTTGTTTGCGCAGTAAAGGAATTGTGACGCGGTAGGGATTAAAGAACGGTGAAAGGGTATCACGAATCACGATATGATATGGTTGTTCGTGAAAACAGTCGTTTTCACATCCATTGTATCCATCCGACGCTGATATGCTGACCACACTTGCCGATCCGATCCTACCCGTCTTTGCGATTCTCGCATTAGGATATGTATTACATCGATCGGGTTTGTTCGATGTACCGGTTGCACAGGGGATCAACAAGTTCGTATTTTTTGTAGCTACACCTGCACTTGTTTTCTCAATAATATCAGGGGTGCCTATCGAAGATTTCGATCTGCGTGCCCTCGGTTTGTATTTCCTGACTCAGTTGTTTGTGTATGTGGGTACAGCGCTGTTTATGTATCGCGTACTGGGCCGTGATAAGGGGGAGGCACTGCTGCTCGGTATGACGGCGACATTTGTGAATCATGTTTTCTTTGTATTGCCAATCGCCGAACGGATTTATGGCGTAACGGCTGCACAACCCATCGCCGGTATTGTATTGGTGGATGTCGCGTTCTGGTTCTGTGGCACGGTGCTGGCTGTGGATTTGATGCAGGCCAAAAATCCTTCGCCTCTGAAGGTCGCTGGGCTACTGATAAAAAACCCGTTCCTCATTGCTGCAACACTGGGGGTTTTGGCTTGGGCAGCGGGTCCGGTGATACCAAAAGGGGTATTTACCTACGCGACCTTCGCAGGTGGGGCTGCGGCTCCGGCAGCTCTGTTTGCGCTCGGAATTGTCCTGGCGAGCAACCCAATGCGCCCAATTGGATTGGCGACTTGGTCAGTAGTTACCGCAAAGATCATTTTTCACCCGACACTGGTTTTTACACTCGCAAGTTTCGTCACTCTTTCACCTGGTTGGGATGATATTACGTTGCTGGCAGCAGCCGGACCGTGTGGTGCTATGCCTTTTGTAATTGCGTTACATTATGGCATTAGAACGGAGACGATCGCGAAGGCTGTGCTAGTGTCGACACTGTTTTCTCTCCTCACCTTATCGGTTCTTACATCATGATCTCCGTATATCAGCCCTGTATGAATCGATGAAGAGAAGTAGCTGCTGCATGGCATCGAAATTAGAACAAAGGTCCGCTTCTGGCTGCAAAGCTACCTGAAACGCTCAAAGCGTGTTTCTGTTTCTTTGTTCTTGGATCGGTGGGGCCTTATAAGAGGTTTCCGTAACTTAGAGATTCAGCAGTATTAATACAGCATAGGGTTTTATGGGTAGGTATGTAGCGTCGTCTTTCGATCAATGGTTCGTTGAGCTATTTTGGGAATGGAACCCCACGGGTGAAACATGCAGATCACGAATGCGGTACAAACGCCAGATCCATGCACCGGCGATCAAGAACGCTGCTATCGGTAAAACCGATGCGGACAATCCGATCACAATGAAGTCATAGATTCCGTGCAGGAAGGCTGTAAAAGCCAACGCAACCAATATCGTTGAAACCAGCGGCTTTCCGAACAAATAAGCCCTACCGATGTAGTAACTCCAGATCGAAGCAAACACAATGTGCACTACAGGCCCCGCAAAGCCCCTGGCATATGCCTCTATACCAGTAAGGAATTGAAGGTAGTAGATATTCTCTACCGCAGCGAAACCAAGGGCGATGAACGAACCGTATATGATGCCGTCAATCGGTTCGTTGAATTCTTTGAAACGCAGTATGACCAGTAGGAAGGGAGTCATCTTGGCCAGTTCCTCGATAACCCCGATCGCCAGTACCGAGTAGGCAAACAGGCCAACAAGGTTTGACTCGGCCAAAGCATAGGCGTCGTATCGCAGGTTCACGAAATCCAGCGCGCCATACATGGACTTTCCCAGATAGAACGAACCGACACCCAGGACAAATGCCAGTAACAAATGGCTGATGGGTTCTGGCAAGTGCCTGTCTACATACAGGTGGTACCCAGCCCAGAACAACGCTGGAAGAATTACCGGTAAGAAGACAATGATGTAGTCCATCACACGCGGCGCACACAAATAAAACCAATATCGAACCTATTCGCCAGGGTTTTTTCGTATAGAAAGAACATCTACAAAGGAAAGCCCCGTCAAGGGACGGGGCTTCTCACTAGGAGTGCAAATTATTAAAAACGAATTGACACAAGGCAATGTTGCACAAATAGGCCGGAAAAAGAGAAAGCCCGACGTCGATCCTATGTAACTATAACAAGAATTACTTACATGAGCCCGGTAGATACTGCTCAAGGATCGGGTTACCGCCACCGGATACACAGTCAAATCCAGACAACTGGATAGGTATATCGCCTATGACCGCCGCTGTCCCAAAAGTGCTCTCAGGGACCATTTGTAGCGTGCTGCCGTTAACTGCGGTATCAATATTACGTAGCGTTACGGTGATCACACCGTTGGCATCCGTTGCGATGACAGAGACATATTGAGTCTGGGTTAAGCCTTCACCACAACCCCAGTTGTCAGCACCCACGGTGTCACCAGCGTTAGCGGTTTGATAGACCTCAGACACGGACGTACGGCATTGAGAGAGTGAGAGCACGCCTTCACCCGTTCTCGCTTTGATGACGTAGTCTTCGTAAGCCGGCAGCGCGACTGCGGCCAAGATGCCGATGATGGCCACTACGATCATCAATTCGATCAGAGTGAAACCACTTTGGGCGGTTCGCTTTAAGTTTTCGATTCGTTGCATTGCTTAAATCCTCTTCAAAATCAAAGTGTGTATTTACATTCTAGGTCAGATGTTGGAAATTTCCCCAGACACCCCCACCTAGTGTTCGAGCTTGAAAGATTTACTGACAAACGCTAGTCGGTATAGAAGCACAAACTATGCCAAGTTTTGTAAATCGCCATTGAGGGTGAAAATCTAACGAAATCAAAGGCTAGAAATGGTGCCCAGACGGTAGGTTCTATGGGATGATCGGATTGAGGCCGCCCAACTGACAAAATTTCGTGGATTTAGTGACAAATTTTGTCACATCTAGAGGCCAAATTTACCGAGTTTGTATCGCAGGGCCCTAAAGGTTAATCCCAACAGTTTGGCCGCTTCTGTTTTATTGTGTCCCGCCTGCTCCATTGCATCGACCAATGCTTTCCGTTCTACGCGTTCCAGGTATTGATCGAGGGGCTCGACCCCGATCAGATATCCGGCATCGTGGATCTGAACGTCGGTAAGCTCTTGGGGGCCCGGTAGGTTGAGGTCGTCCGCGTCGATAGTGTCGCCCTCGCACAGTGCCAGTGCTCGCTCGATAATATTTTCAAGCTCCCGGACATTGCCGGGAAACGCATGGTTTCGGAGTTTTTTGTAGGCCTCTTGAGTTAATTTAGGTGGTTTATCGGGTTTCGGACTGAGTCGCTTCAAGAAGTGTTCAGTCAGCTGGACGATATCGTCCTCGCGTTCTCGTAATGGGGGTAACTGCAGCTCAATGACGTTTATCCGGTAGAACAAGTCACGTCTGAACTGGTCCTGTTCGACAAGTTGAGCGAGATCTGCCTGCGACGCGCTTAAAATCCGTACGTTGATACTGGTTTCCTTTTGCTCCCCAACGGGTCGTACGGCTTTCTCTTGGATCGCGCGTAGCAGTTTGACTTGCATAGTCTTGGGTAGCTCAGCAATCTCATCTAAAAACAAAGTACCATCCTGAGCTGCCTGGAACAGGCCGGGTTTGTCGGATACGGCACCAGTGAAGCTCCCCTTTTTGTGACCGAAAAATTCGCTTTCCATCAGCTCGGGGGGGATAGCACCACAATTTATCGCGATGAAAGGTTTATCTGCACGGGCGCTTTTGTCGTGGATTAGTCTCGCCACCAACTCCTTACCGGTTCCAGAATCACCTCGTATGTATACTGGTGCCTGAGAACGTGCGAGTTTGGAGATTTTCCCTCGAACCAAGCGCATTGCCTCCGAATCCCCAAGCAATATATCCCGGCTTCTGCGATTGGACGCGTTTTGTTGGGTTACCTTCAGCGCTGAAGATACCAGTTCCCTTAAATCGTTGAGTTGTACGGGTTTGGACACGAAGTCGAACGCGCCCGCTTTGAGTGCGTCCACTGCAGACTCTACATTGCCATAAGCCGTGATCACGGCTACCGGCATGTCCGGATATATCTCCTGCGTGTGTCGAACCAGGTCGATTCCGTTTCCATCTGGTAAACGCATATCTGTCAGGCACAAATCAAAGTGCTCTTTCGACAAAATGTCTCGAGCCTGTTCGACCGTTTCTACCGTCGTACACTCGAGCTCCATGCGTGCTAGGGTCATAGCCAGAAGCTCGCGTATATCCGGCTCATCATCGATTACCAGAACCCTGTCCTGGTGTCTTTCTTGCGGTTTAGGCTGCGACATTTGATACGCGGTTGAATTGAATTCGAAACCGATTACCCTCGGTTGTTCTGATATAGTCTAGTTGAGCGTTATTGTCCTGGCAGAGTTCTCTGGCCAGATAGAGTCCCAGTCCGGTTCCATTCCCATCTGTTGTGAAGAACGGCTCAAATATCTTGTCTTCCAGTTCAGGTGGGATTTCCGGGCCGTCGTTCGCTACGTCAAGAAAAGGCTTGCCGTCTTTATCAGTGCGCCCGCCTGACATGAGTACTTGGGTAGTACCTCTGTTGCCATTTTTAGCCCCTCCGTGCCGAATGGCATTCTCACATAAGTTAGTTAACACTTGATGTAGATGATCGGGGTCCATATAAACCTCAAGTTTGGTAGGGCTTAAAGCCAGCTTATCCGCGCCGCACCCATGGGTCTGGACAAAATTAGTTCGAAATTTGCCGAGCCAATCATCCAGGTCCATCAATATGGGCTCGCTCATATGCGGTCGGCCCAGTCTAAGTATAGACTTGATGATCAGGTTGATTCGGTCGCTTTGTTGGTTGACGATATCTACCAATCGCCTGTCGGCGGGAGTGAGGTCTTTTGACTCATTGATAAGTTGCCCGGCATGACTGATTGCGCCCAGGGGATTACGTATTTCATGAGCCACCGCGCTTGTGAGGCGCCCGAGGGCCGCCAGCTTCAATTGGTGGGCATGCTGTTCCGTGTGTGACAAATCTTCCAAAAAAATTACAACATTAGCGTCGGCCTGATCACTGACTGGTACAAAGCGAAGTGCGATATTCGGCCCATGCTTGGTTAGCTTAATAACTTGTCCCTGGTCATTCCCTTTCCGCCAGTTCGCAAATCTCTCATGTAGCAATTGATTCACTTGCTTTAACGTAGGTGCGTCATCAAAGCCCAACAAAGACTGTGCCCGTGCATTACTCAGTTGTACATTTGCTTGTTGATCCACCACTAAGATTCCGGTATCTAATCGGGCGACAACGAGCTCGTTGAGTTTGGACAGTTTTGCTAAATCGGAAACACTGCGTTGGGCCACCGCTTCAGCCTTTTTTAACCGGGCCGCAACAAAATTAATCACCAAGCTGGTACTGAAAAGAGCGAATCCTAGGATCCCCACTTGAGTGTAAGTACCCCTAACGATAGGGTAGGTTAAGATACTGGCGCTGTGTTCGATCAGGGCGAGAATCGTCCCCATGGCGGCAAAAAACAGACTGGTCCGGCCTGGTAAGACAACACCACCAGCCGCCACCGATACCAAAAGCAGTAAGTGAAGACCGCTCGATATACCCCCACTGGCTGAGCCGAGTAGAGTAATCAATATAACGTCCATGCCGAACTGGAAGCACGCTTGTATTCTGAACGACGGCCAACCCCGGGTGATGGTGATCAAGCTGACTATCGCCATAACGATAAAAGCTATGCTGGTGGTCAGAAACAGCATCGGAGATCGGTCTCCTAAACTGGCAAACTCACCACCAGTTACCCCAATGGTTACAAAAGCGACTCCCAGGACCAGACGATAGAGATTGAAGTAATAGAGAGAGCGCCAAAACGCCTGATTTCCCCTGGGTTCTGGGAATTCCTTAAGGTTGGTATTGGAAGGTACAGTCGGCATGGTTATGGCACACACCACAACGGTTGAAGGTGTCTGGGTGTCTCGTTATATATAAAGTATAAGCAAAGAAATGTGGGTCTGCGTTGCGCAGTTAAATCCAGTCTAAGCTTAATAAGGACTTGAATATTTCAGTATTCTGTGCGAAGTAAGGCCCATACTTGAATTTGGACTGCCCCGTGCTTTCTGAGCTCTCTTGACATTTGGTCTACGGTCGCACCACTAGTCACAACATCGTCCACTATAGCAACCGAAGCGACGTTAAGTGGTCGCCGTAGTTCAAAGCAGTTGCTGACATTGCGCTTTCTCTGTCTTGAGGATAGTAGCGCCTGCGATATGGTGCTGCGATTGCGACGCACAAGGTTTCGGCTGATCGGTATATCGAGCTCCGATGAAATATGCCGGGCGAGCTCAACTGACTGATTAAATCCTCGCCAGAGTAATCGACTCCAGTGTAAGGGGACTGGGATGAGGAGTTGTGGTCGAGGATAATTGAGTTGCTTTATTTCTCGGCTGAGCGCTTGTGCAAGGGGGCGGGCCAGTGCCACTTTACGTTGGTATTTTAACTGGTGGATCTTTATGGCTAGGGGAGGATGGTATCGAAAGGGGGCAATTGTAAAGTCGTAAGCCGGTGATCGTACCTGGCAGCGCCCGCATGGCCCAGCGCCGGTACAACGCGTGCCACACTGAAAACACGGCTGTTCAACCCGGTCCACCGTGGATAAACAGTCCGTACACAGGCCAATGCGATCGATCCTGTGGCACAACACGCATTTGGTGGGATAGAGCGCATCCAGCACGGTTTTTACACAACGGTCAATCCGTGGCATCCTCTTCAGTTGACCGTAAAGCGATCCAACCATAATGACGAATTCCGTATCAGTATCTCCTGGTCAACAGCCTACCTCGACTAGACCCAAATGGACAACCTCTGCCGTTCTTGGGCTATTCGAATGGCCCTTTATGGACATCGTGCACAGGGCACAAGAAATACACCGCAACCATTTCGAGCCCAATGCTGTGCAGCTGAGCAGTTTACTAAGCATTAAGACCGGGGCCTGTCCCGAAGACTGTGCTTATTGTCCGCAAAGTGCCCACTATAAAACCGGTGTCGTAGCTGAGAAATTACTAAGTACTGACAAAATAATTGACGCTGCGCGTGAGGCCAAGCGTTACGGGGCCACCCGTTTTTGTATGGGTGCCGCATGGCGAGCACCAAAGGACAAGGATCTGGAGGAAGTTATTGAGGCTATTGAAGGTGTTAAAGCTTTGGGTTTGGAGACATGCGCTACCCTGGGTATGCTGACCCAAGAACAGGCCGAACGGCTGAAAGAAGCTGGTTTGGACTATTACAACCATAATTTGGATACGTCAGAAGCGTTTTACGATTCCATCATCACCACACGCACCTACCAGGACAGACTCGATACATTGAATCATGTTCAGGCTTGTGGGCTGAAAGTCTGCTGTGGCGGCATCATAGGTATGGGTGAAACACGTGAGGACCGCGCCGCTATGATTGCGACTCTCGCCACCTTACCGACTCCACCTCAAAGTGTGCCGATCAATATGTTGGTGCAAACCCGGGGCACACCATTGGATGGGATGGATAAGCCGGATCCATTCGAATTTGTTCGAACCATTGCTGCTGCTCGGATTACTATGCCATCGTCTTATGTAAGACTTTCTGCCGGTCGACACGATATGAATGATGAAATGCAAGCGCTGTGTTTCTTGGCTGGCGCCAATTCGATCTTTTACGGCGATAAATTGTTAACCACAGGAAACGCCAGTGTTGAACATGACAAAAACTTGTTGCAAAGACTTGGTATGACGGTAGAGGACTCGTCGGTCCGATAGAAAACCAAGTGTAATAGCGTGTTGAATGGGCAGCCAAGGCTAACCCGCTCTTATGCAATTAGACAAACGCCATGTACGTCGCCATTTTCAAAGCGCTGCAGCAACCTATGACCAAGCAGCTGTGGTACAGCGCTATATGGCGGATGAGCTGACCAGTCGATTGCAGGTGGTAAACCTTGCCCCGGAGCGTGTGTTGGACGTTGGCTGCGGCACTGGATATGCGTACCAAGGATTGGTCGACTGGTATCCCGACGCTGATTTGATATTGCTTGACTTCGCGTCGAATATGCTGCGACAGGGACTTTCATTAAGGACTGGTCAAAACCATTCAATCTGTGGGGATGTGGAGGCCATGCCGATCGCCCCTCATAGCGTCGATCTGATTTACTGCAACGCGGTACTACATTGGTGTAGATTGGATGCTGTTTTGCTGGAGTTTTTAAGGATTCTAAAGCCTCAAGGTCTGCTTACATTTTCAACGTTCGGGCCGGATACCCTGATGGAGCTACGCGCCGCCTGGGAACAGGTAGATACAAACATCCATGTTCATGATTTCGTGGATATGCACAACATCGGTGACGCGTTGGTACAATATCAGTTTGATACTCCTGTGATGGATGTTGATTATTTGAAGGTGACCCATAAAGACTTGAGGAGTGTGCTACGTGATCTCAAGCAGGCGGGCACCAACAATGCAGCAACATGCCGTGAGCGGGGTCTCCTGGGGAAAGGCAAACTCGATAAGTTAGAGAAAGTTATGGACAAGTCTCGCAACGAGCAAGGCTTGATAGAATCGACCTATGAAATTGTCTACGGTCATGCCTGGGCACCTACGCAAATTGTCTTGGACGACACAGCAGGCGACGTAGCGGTTCCGTTGAGTCAGCTATACCGTTCGTGAGATCCATCGTTGACTAACGCGCTGTTTATCACCGGTACGGACACAGAGATTGGCAAGACCGTGGTGGCCGTACTCATTATAAAGGCGCTGGCTCAACATGGTTATAAGGTGATCGGGATGAAACCTGTAGCAAGTGGGAGTAGGCGCACAGCGGAAGGTTTGCGCAATGATGATGCGGAGCAGCTTATCAACGCCAGCAATGTGATTGCATCTTATGAAGATGTGAATCCGTATGCATTTGAACCCGCCATAGCACCGCATATTGCAGCACGAGAAGCGGGTATTGACATTCGGTTAGAGGAAATTATTCGTCGCTATCATGCTTTGTCGGAACGAGCCGAATGGGTCATAGTAGAAGGCGTGGGGGGTTGGCAAGTGCCCCTGGGAGAAGATTTTTATGTTGCAGACATGGCGACAGCATTGTCGGCCTCCATCGTGTTAGTAGTGGGCATTCGTCTTGGATGTATCAATCATGCGTTGTTGTCGGTTGAATCCATACAACGAAAAGGGCGACATTTACAAGCATGGGTGGCCAACGTGTGCGATGAACACGGCGAGCGTGTGCAGGAAAATATCGCTACTTTAGATGCGCTGATCAAACAACCGCGTCTGGGCACCATCCCTTTCTGTCGGGACCTGGACGAATTGCAAAGTGCGGATTTGAAACTGGATTTGCTGACTGACTAACAATACTCTAGTCAAGACACCAAGCTCGCAAGTCATAATCTATTGTTATAAATGATATTATTATTTTTATCTTGACGTCTCCGCTGGATAAATTCTGACGTCTTTGCATATACACTAACTGTTCTTGCCTGAAAACTGCTAGGGTCATTGCGAGGCCGCGTCAGCAGTCGCGGCAATCCAGATCTAAGGTATTTTACTGGGGTACTTCGCTTTGTACTCTCCTACGCTTCTGGCGTTACTAGTATCTCAGTGCAACGACGAGTAAACGGGTGAAGTAGCAGCTTGAAGGTGTTTCCGGCCTATGCTACTTTGCGCGCCCAGACGAGTCACCGGGCTGGTGTTGTGACGTTATCGATTCAGATTGGAGACGGTCAAATCCCCGCAGGAAGCTTTAGAGCGGAAATCAGACCCAACCGTTCTATGAGTTCGCGCAACCTGGTGGTTATGGTTATCTGTTTGACTGTCGTGTGTCTTACCATAGGGCTTAGCTTCTTCAGTCTGGGGCTGTGGCTGGTACTGCCTTTCGCAGGGTTGGAGATTTTCGTGGTCGGGGTCGTGGTAGGGTATACAATACGTCGTTCTGATGACCATGAAGTAGTATTGGTTACTGAGGACGATGTGGTGGTAACCAAACATGAAGGGCGTTTGACGCGCGAAGCGAAGTTTCAGAAGTATTGGGCGTGGGTCCGTCTGGAACCAGGGATCACACGTATGCAACCGAGTCGATTGAAAATCGGGTCACATGGAAGGTTCGTTGAAATAGGAAAGGCGATAGAAGATAGAGAAAGAAGGGAATTGTCAGCTCGCTTGAAGCAAGTACTGCGGGCGGCAGTTTAACTAATTGTTATTTTGTGGAGTGTGTGTCGCATGTTTCGACTTGAAAAAGTGCTCGCAGCATTAACAACTACATTTGCGTTACTAACAATGGCAGCACCGGTTGGTGCGGAGACGCAGAGATGGGGTCTTAACCTTCCAACACCAGTTTCGCCCATTGGTCACGAGATTCTAGAGCTGCATAACTGGATCATGTTGATATGTGCGATCATTTTCGTGGCGGTGTTTGCGGTGATGTTCTATTCGATATACGCTCATCGCAAGAGTAAGGGGCACGAAGCTTCCCAGTTTAGCCACAGCACTTTTGCAGAGATTCTGTGGACTGTTGTTCCCGTTTTGATTTTGGTAGGAATGGCTATTCCCGCGACGGCAACTCTGATTAACATGGAAGATACGTCAGAGGCGGACCTCACGGTAAAAATCACGGGTTATCAGTGGAAATGGAATTACGAATATATGGATTATGGGGTGAGCTTCTATAGCAACCTTGCAACACCGCGCGAGCAGATCGAAAACAAAGCTGAAAAAGGCGAGCACTATTTGCTCGAGGTGGATAAGCACGTCGTGTTACCCGTAAACAAAAAAATACGATTTCTGTTGACTGCCAATGATGTTATCCATTCCTGGTGGGTGCCTGAAATAGCCGTAAAGAAAGACGCGATACCCGGATATATCAACGAGATTTGGACGCTAATAGAAAAACCCGGTATCTACCGTGGCCAGTGCACCGAACTTTGTGGCAAAGACCATGGTTTTATGCCCGTCGTCGTCGAAGCTGTGACGGAGGAGGAGTTCGACGCCTGGGTCGCCAAGAAAGTAGCCGAACAGGAACAAAGTAGTATCGACCAGTTTCAACTGGGGACTGAGTCTCTGGTACAAACAGTCGAAGTCGGCGCGCTACGTTAGTTTTTATTTGGAGAAGTCATAATGGCAACAGCAGAAGTAGCTCACCACGACCATCACGACCACCACCCGACTGGGTTGATGCGATGGGTTACCACGACCAATCATAAAGATATTGGAACTTTGTATCTGATCTTTGCATTTATTATGTTTCTGTTAGGTGGCGCGATGGCTCTGGTTATCAGAGCTGAATTGTTTCAACCTGGCTTGCAAGTGGTAGATCCGCATTTCTTCAATCAAATGACGACGGTACATGCGCTGGTCATGGTGTTTGGCGCAATCATGCCGGGTATGGTGGGGTTCGCTAACTGGCAGATTCCGTTGATGATCGGGGCACCGGACATGGCGTTACCACGCTTGAACAATTGGAGTTTCTGGATTTTGCCCTTTGCAGCGACCTTGCTAATGTCTAGCTTTCTAACCGGCGGCGGCGGTCCCGCTGCCGGTTGGACGTTGTATGCACCGCTGACCATTCAAGGCGGCATGGGGGTCGATCTCACCATATTCGCTGTGCATATGCTGGGTGTATCCTCAGTACTGGGTGCGATAAATATCATTGTGACTGTATTCAATATGCGCGCTCCGGGGATGCATTTCATGAAGATGCCGCTGTTTGTGTGGACTTGGCTGATTACAGCGTTCTTGCTAATTGCTGTTATGCCGGTATTCGCGGGTGCGGTAACCATGCTCCTGACCGACCGTCATTTCGGAACAGCTTTCTTCGATCCAGCTGGCGGGGGTGATCCTGTATTGTTCCAGCATATATTTTGGTTCTTTGGGCACCCTGAGGTCTACATCATGATCCTGCCCGCGTTCGGCATCATATCTGCGATTATTCCGACTTTTTCCCGCAAACCTCTGTTCGGATATACCTCCATGGTACTGGCTGTGGCAGGTATCGCTTTTCTGTCGTTCATCGTGTGGGCGCATCACATGTTTACCGTAGGTATGCCTCTGGTTGGTGAAATTTATTTCATGTATGCAACCATGTTGATTGCAGTACCAACGGGAGTGAAGATATTCAACTGGGTTGCCACCATGTGGCGCGGATCGATGACCTTTGAAACACCAATGTTATTCGGTGTTGGTGTTGTCTTCTTGTTTACTATAGGTGGCTTATCCGGACTGATGCTCGGTATCACGCCGGCAGACTTCCAGTATCACGATACCTATTTCGTGGTTGCCCATTTCCACTATGTCTTATTTTCTGGATCAGCTATGGCCATGATGGGCGGTACATACTATTGGCTGCCGAAGTGGACCGGCCACATGTACGATGAGAAGCTTGGAAAATGGCATTTCTGGTTGACCTCGATATTCTTCAATATCGCCTTCTTCCCGCAGCATTTTCTTGGGCTGGCCGGCATGCCGCGACGCATCCCTGACTACGCATTGCAGTTCACAGAATTCAATGTGATCTCGTCGATCGGGGCCTTTGGTTTGGGTATTACACAACTGTTGTTTGGTTATATAGTGTACAAATGTATCAAAGGTGGAGAAAAGGCGACCAGTGAGGTTTGGGATAACCCGGAAGGCCTTGAGTGGACGCTGCCTTCGCCGCCTCCCTACCACACATTTGAAACACCACCAGTTGTTAAATAGCTTGGACTGCTAATGGATCGAACTGATCAAGAGCGTACCAGGGCTAATTATCGGTTGGCTCTAATTTTAGGCTTGGTGGCCCTCGCGTTTTTTATTGGGTCACTATATATCGAGTGGTAGAGTGAAAGCAGACAGTAGCAAGGCAAACCGAAAAATTGTTATCCGTCTGCTGGTGTTAACGGTTTTCATGTTTGGCTTCGGTTATGCGCTAGTGCCACTGTACGATACATTTTGTATCGCGTTTGGACTAAATGGTAAAACTGGTGTCACCGACAATCGCACCGCAGCCGCCAAGGG
The DNA here is from genome assembly GCA_030066885.1 of Arenicellales bacterium. Lineage (GTDB taxonomy): Bacteria > Pseudomonadota > Gammaproteobacteria > Arenicellales > JAANXG01 > JAHEKE01. The sequence goes on from JASJAT010000020.1 coordinate 14,147, forward strand.
AATAGATGAAACCCGCTGGGTGACCGTGCAATTCACCAGTCATACCGCCGTCGGTTTGCCCTGGGAGTTTAAACCGGTCCAGAAGTCTATCAAGGTACGTCCTGGTCAAGTTATGGACGCAGCTTATTTTGCTAAGAATAAAACCACGCGCCCCATTGTAGGCCGCGCAACTTACAGCGTTGCACCGTCCCAAGCAGCGGTACATTTCAAGAAGACAGAATGTTTTTGTTTTACGAATCAAAAGCTATTGGCGAACGAGGAAAAAGACATGCCCGTCAGGTTTGTCATAGACGCCAATCTGCCAAAGGAGATTCACACTGTCACTCTGTCTTACAGTTTCTTCAACGCTGAAAAATATTTAAGCGAACAGGAACAACTTAAATTATCTGAGCAAGTGGAGATAGGAGCGGGTACAGAAAAAAGGATTTGAGAAAAAACATTACGATTCAGAGAATATACGAAAGAGGCAAAGAATAATGAGCAGCACTCCAGGCAGTTACTATCTGCCCAATCCAAGCCACTGGCCTATAGTCGGATCCATCGGTTTATTCTCCCTACTTTTAGGGTTGGCCTTAGCCATTAACGAAGTTAATGCCGGTCCATGGGTCATGACTTTCGGAGGAGTGGTAACAGTTTATATGTTGGCTGGATGGTTCGGCACGGTTGCCCGGGAAAGCGAAGGGGGTCTGTACAACGATCATGTCGGGATGTCTTTTCGTATGTCGATGTTGTGGTTTATTTTCTCCGAAGTGATGTTTTTCGCTGGTTTCTTCGGTGCTCTGTTTTACGTGCGTGTTCTATCTGTACCTTGGCTGGCTGAGACTGATCTATTGTGGCCGGGTTATGCGGGGGGGTGGCCGACGGCGGGACCTGCTGGCGCGGTGCCTATTTTACCGGATACCCCGGTGCAGGAGGGTCAGTTTTCCACCATTGGACCGTGGGGTATACCCTTCTGGAATACGGTGATTTTGCTCAGTTCCAGTGTCACCGTAACTATCGCCCACCATGCACTGAAAGCGGATCATCGTGCCAAGTTGATCATTTGGCTTGCCATCACGGTCGCCTTGGGCGTCATATTTCTATTTTTTCAGGCCGCGGAATATATTCATGCCTATAAGGACCTCGGATTGACCTTGGGCACCGGTGTATACGGCGCAACTTTCTTTATGTTGACCGGCTTTCATGGTGCGCACGTTACTATCGGGGCGATTATTTTAGCCGTAATATTGTTCCGCGTTATTGCCGGTCACTTCAGCCCGGACAATCATTTCGCTTTCGAAGCTGGTGCGTGGTACTGGCACTTTGTCGATACGGTCTGGGTGGGTTTGTTTATATTCGTTTACGTTTTATAAATAAAAACAATAATAAAGTTGGAGCGCCGCTCGTTAGAGCGGCGCTCTTTTTTATTCGGCGGTGGTTTGCTCTTGTTGTTTAGCCCAGTCCGGTTTGATCGAGTTACTCGGTGTTAACATCCCGGTATAAACGCCTACGACAAGGATGAAAAACAAAACGACCCAAATCGAGATCCTGACGGTTAGGGCGTTTAACGTTCGCCTGCTGTTGCTCTGATCTTTCGCTAGAAAGATGAGGCCTGAAAACAGGCTAATCAGCATGGCCACTAGAAAGAGTATGATTACGACTTTAAAGAGCATGGGTGGATGGTATCAGAAATTGGAGCACGAAATGCCAGTTGTGTCTGGATATCGATTTGAGACCAGTCTGATCAAGGTTGTCGTAATGACATTACTTGTAATAGCGTTCATATCACTCGGTGTTTGGCAGTTGAACAGAGCGGAGGAAAAGCAAGAGCGTCGCGATGAGTTTCTTGCTAGGGCTGAACTTCCACAAGTCATCGTGCAAGAAGAATTACTCGACACAGAGAATATGGAATTTCGAAGCGCTCGAGCCACTGGACGCTACCTGGCTGACTACCAAATTTTGTTGGATAACAACGTATATCGAGGGCAGGCTGGTTACCATGTTTTGACGCCATTGTTGCTGGAGAATACTACGACTGTATTGCTGGTAAACCGAGGATGGGTTCCATGGGGTCTGGACCGGCGGAAAGTTCCTACAGTAGATGTCCCCGGCAGACCAATCGTTGTCAACGGTCGATTGGTTAAACCGGCAAAGCACGCAATGAATTTTGAGGGAAGCGAAGCGCAGGAGGAATTTCAAAAAGTATGGCAAAGCCTTGACCTTGAAAAGTTCGAGCGTTTAACGGGTTATGCTGTACAACGCCTGGTTATGTTACTAGACCCAGATAGTGAAGCTCAGGTTGATGAACTCGTTCGCGACTGGCCTGTGTACCGGGATAACTGGATACAGCGGCATCGAGGTTATGCAGTGCAGTGGTTTGCCTTGGCCTTAGCCCTGCTGTGCATATTCTTTTTTTTAAGCTTCAAGCGTAACCAGTAGGTGACTATGTCGGAAAACAATAAAAACCAAAAAAAATTTGATAAAAAATATCAGCTCGTGCTGTTAATACTCTTGTTCTTGGTACCGCCGGTTGCCGCTTATGTTTTGTTCTATACCGATTTTCGACCGTCCTCCGGAGCGAACTACGGACAATTGGTTAGCCCAGCAAAACCGATAGCCAATGTGGTTTTAACGACGCCAGATGGTCGCGAGTTTAAGTTCAGTGATTTAAGAGAAAAATGGGTCTTGCTGTATCTTGGCGGCCCTAAATGTAACGAGGCATGCAATGAAAATCTGTATAAAATTCATCAGGTTCGCTTAGCGCAAGGCAAGAATACAGAGCGCGTAAAAAGTGTTTACATTGCTCCCGAAAAAGCACTCCAATCCGAAATAGATGATATCAGTGGTAAATACCCGGGAATTTTGCTATTGCTAGCGCGCCCAGATGCGTTCGTGGATTTGGTTGATCAGTTTGACAACGATGCAGAATCCGATTTACAAGGATCTGAGTGGATCTATATCGTCGATCCCTTGGGGAACCTGATGATGAGATATGATACGGAGGCCGATCCCAGCGGCATAAGAAAGGACCTTAAGCGGCTGCTTAAACTGTCTCAAATTGGGTGAGAAGAAAAACTTTTAAGATATGAAGGTACAAACCAACCAATCTGTAAATCTGCTGACGGTTTGGGCGAGCCAATACTATGAACTGACCAAACCGAGGGTAGTGGCGCTGATTATTTTCACCGCCGTGGTAGGCATGTTTTTGTCAACACCTGGCATGGTACCGTTGGATACACTGGTTCTAGGTACGTTGGGTATCGGTCTATCGGCGGCCGGCGGTGCCGTAGTCAATCAAATTTTGGATCGGCGATACGATCATATTATGGCGCGCACGATGGATCGTCCGCTGCCCACCGGCCAAATCAGTCTATGGCACGCCGTTGGTTTTGCGATCGTTTTAGTCGTCTTGTCAATGCTGATTTTAACTAGCTGGATAAACACGCTTACAGCAGTACTCACATTCATATCGTTGATTGGATACGCCGTGGTGTACACCGTTTTTCTTAAACATTGGACGCCACAGAACATTGTCATCGGGGGCGCGGCGGGTGCTGCCCCACCGGTTCTGGGTTGGGCCGCTGTACACGGCTCGGTTAACGGCGATGCACTGCTTTTGTTCTTGATTATTTTCTGCTGGACGCCGCCTCATTTTTGGGCATTAGCGCTGTATCGTAAACACGAGTACGCAAACGCAAGTATCCCTATGTTACCTGTTACTCATGGGGATAAATTTACCCGATTACATATCCTCCTCTATACCTGCTTGTTATCAGCGGTGAGCATTATGCCCTTCGCTACCAAAATGTCGGGCTGGTTGTACCTGACGGGTGCAATATTACTCAGTGGTCGCTTCCTTCTCTATGCCATCCAGCTCTATCGACGATATGAGGATACCTTGGCGAAACGAATGTTTGGCTTTTCTATTCAATACTTGTCTATGCTCTTTGCACTCATGCTGGTAGATCACTACAGGGGATATTACGCAGCTTGGTTGGGGTGGACTGATTAGATAACAGTCACGAGTAGTCTAGTAACTAGTTGCTAGTGTAGTATTTGCCCCAACTGCTATTAGGGACCGAGAACTCGCTGCTTTCCCTGAATTCTGGTACTACACCCGCAGCAGCTGGGATGATGATTTTGCATAAAATCCGTACTTTCAAACTTGAAAGCTTTTAGTACGTATAATTACTCGGCAACTTTGGGCCGACTATAGAGGGCTGCTGTTCTTTAGGGGTAGCTCGGCACGAGAAAATCACTGTGTATATGGGCAGAACAATTCAGCGAATCCTAGATTATGCAACACGCTAAATTTTCAGTGGGTGAGCTCATCCATCACAAGTTGTTCGACTACAGGGGAGTCATCGTTGATGTGGACTGGGAGTTCCAGGGTTCAGAAGAATGGTATGAACAGGTCGCCCGTTCGAGGCCGCCCAAAGACAAGCCTTGGTACCACGTCCTGGTCCATGACGCGACCTACAACACTTATGTTGCGGAACGAAATCTGGAGCCTGATGGGTCTGTAGATCCCATCAATCATCCTTACGTCGATCTCATCTTCGATGCCTTTGAAAACGGTATTTATGTCAAGAAATCAAAGGTAAACTAGCGGAACAAGCTGATTTAGGCGCGTTGGGTTCTACCGCCTTTCAAGTTATAATATTGGTAAAAATGAACCGGCCGGACGATTAGGACCCGATCCGATGCATGTGAGGATGTCGTGAGATACGTTTACTTTTTAGCGTCTATCTTGATGTTTCCGATACACGCACAGGCAACCGAGTCAATGCAGGTTGCCGAGTATCGTGCGGACGTTGACGATGTTTCTTGGCGTGTTGGTGAAAACGGAAATTTGTATTTCGGTGATGGTGTCACCGAACCTTGGGGGCTGAGTAAGCGGCAGGCAGCCACTTCCATCGAAACGGAGAGCGGAGTAGGCCCTTATCGTCTGACGAACATCTTCGATCTCTACCACGGGCAAAGCTCTAGCGCCCTATCTCCGTATGCTCAGCAAAGTAGTTTATCTGTGGGGCCTAAATTTTCTTTTGTACCCAATAGTTTTGCCCAGTTATTCGTCAGTTTATCGCGGCGACAAATTCTCGATGAGAGAAGCTATGGCTCCTGGGGGGGCGATTCCTTTACGCAAAAAGCGGGTTTAAGCCAAACCTGGTTTCTGGCTAGGCGCAAGGCACAGATCACGCTTGGATATGGATTTGAACAGGGTGATACAGAGGATTTGTACAACGACCTGCGTAGCCATAGCGTCGTATTTAGCAGCCGATTTCCTCTGTTTTGGGGTCTGAGCGCCCGTATACAGGCGGATTATGCGCACAATACCTATCAAGACTATTTGGGCGCCAGCGACGCGAACAGCGAAAGTCAACTTTTCCTCGCCGGTATTAATCGCGCCTTTTCGGAACGTTTATATGGCGAGTTTCAGTTCTCTTATCTTAACGAAGATTTTGACGACGCGGATCTATCCTATCGGCGAACTGTTTGGGGGTTAAATCTAAGATATCAGTATTAAAGTTTAAAGTTAAAAGTGAAAAGTAACGAACAAACGTCTCCTTTAAACTTTAAACTATCTATGGTGCTGGATTTGGATGCTGCTTATGCACCGCTTCGATGGCCTTGATTACTTCGTCTGTGAGTACGATTTCGATGCTTTCGATGTTTTCTTTTAATTGATCGACGGTGGTGGCACCTATGATAGTACTTGTTACAAATGGACGTTCATTGACATAAGCCAACGACATTTGTCCAAAATTTAAATCGTGCTTTAACGCCACTTCTGCGTACATTTTTGTTGCCTTAAGCGGAATCGGATTGGTGTAACGAGTGAAGCGTTTGAACATGGGTAAATTCAGTCGTGCATTCTTAGGTTGATCTTCAACTAAGTATTTACCAGTGAGTACCCCGAATCCCAAGGGGGAGTATGCTAGCAACCCCACGTTTTCCCGAATGGCCATTTCTGCAAGGCCGACCTCGAACGTTCTATTCAAAAGGCTGTAAGGGTTTTGTATTGAAACTATGCGGTTTCCTTGATTGGCTTTGGCTAAATGCTCTTTAATACCCCAAGGTGTTTCATTGGACACGCCGATAGTTCTTATTTTTCCTTCGTCTAGCAATTCCGTGAGTGTCGACAAGGTGTCTTCAATTTCGGTCAAGTCGGATTGGCTTTTGTGTTCATATCCAAGTTGGCCAAAATAATTGGTGTTTCGTTCGGGCCAGTGGGTCTGGTATAGATCGATATAGTCTGTTTGCAGCCTCGTTAAGCTGCCCTCGACAGCTGATCGGATATTTGTCCGATCCAATCGGGTATTGCCGTTTCTGATGTAAGGCAGCCAGTCGCCACAAGGGCCGACCACTTTGGTAGCAATAATAATTTGGTCACGACGACCCCGCGACTTGATCCAGCTGCCAATGATTCGCTCCGATTCGCCGAACGTTTGCTCTCTTGAAGGCACCGAGTACATTTCAGCAGTATCGATGAAATTGACTCCCAAGTCGCGCGCCATATCAAGTTGGGCATGAGCTTCCGACTCCGAATTCTGTTCTCCCCAGGTCATTGACCCAAGGCATATCCGACTTACCTTGATATCGCTATTACCGAGGTTTGAGTACTTCAATGCTGTTCCTTGTCGTTAGATAGTACGGGGAAAAATTGCCAGTCAAATTCCAGCGCTGTGACCCCCATCAACCGTTATTACGGCTCCGTTGACATACCTTGATGCGTCGGAACACAGGTATAGAATCGCTCCATCCAGATCTTCCGGTTTTCCAAATTGTCGTAAAGGAATCCGTTTTCTTATTGGGTCACTTGCTGAACTGCGTAAAAAATCACGATTCATATCGGTCTCGATATACCCAGGAGCGATTGCATTGACTCGAACATTAAACTTGGCAAGCTCCACTGCGAGCGATCGTGTAAGGTTAATCAAGCCTGCTTTGCTTGCACAATAAGAGGTGAGGTGACTGGTGCCTCGAAAACCTAGGACCGATGCAACATTAACAATGTTGCATCTGGCATCCTCCTGTTTGCGCCGCACTAGTTCCCTGCTCATCAGCCAGGCCCCTTTTAAATTCGTATCCACAACCCTGTTCCAATCAGCTTCGGTTTGTTCTATTGTTGTTTTTGTTATGGCGATCCCAGCATTGTTGATTAGTATTTCGCTCGCGATATCCATAGCTTGGCATTGGTCAAAAAAATCGGTGATGCTATCAGAATCGGTTACATCCAGGGTGATGGCATGAACCTGGCCACCTACATTCGCCAGGTGGCGCACCAGTTCCTGTAAACGCTCTGTTCGGCGGGCAGCGATAACCAAGCGCGCGCCCGATTTGGCTAATAACTCGGAAAAGCGCCACCCCAAGCCGCTAGAGGCACCAGTAATGATCGCAGTTTTGTTTGATAAATCGAAAAGCTTGTTCATTGTTGCGAACTAAACCGTCATACTATCGGCGTTAGCTGTCTTCTAAACTAACGATATTCAGATATCGGCGGCATTATGTGTTTGCCTCCATGGATGATAACAGTAGCGCAGAGGAGTTTTCACAGCTGTGGCCATAAAAAGCGGGTGTTTGTATGAAAGATCGTATTGTTGATGCGGCGCTTGAACTGGCAGAAAGTGGATCATGGGAGGGTGTGCGGTTACATCATATCGCACAACGACTGGGTATTTCCCTGGAGCAGGTTCGACAAGAATTCAGAGAGAAAGAAGAGATCGTGGACGCGTGGTTTGATCGGGCTGACCAAGCAATGTTGGAGAGCGTCCGAAATGAAGCAGCGAAAGACCTCGGTCGGGAGGAACTCATCCATCTTGCTACGATGTGCTGGTTGAATGCTTTGGAAAAGCATCGAAAACCAACCCGGCAAATGATCTTTAACAAGTTTGAATTCGGTCATTTGCACTACCAGGTGAGCGGTGCGATGAGGGTCAGCCGTACGGTGCAATGGATTCGTGAAGTGGCAGGGTTGGAAGACGAATTACCTTGGCGTGCGTTCTCCGAGGCCGGGCTCACCACAATTTTCCTGGCCACCTTCTTCTATTGGATGTTTGACTCTTCCGACCACTCGGAAAAAACGGAACAATTCCTAAAGCAAAGGCTGGAAAATGCTCGCCCAATTGTTCGCGTTGTTAAAGGATGACGGTACTTGTTCTCTTGAAAGCGGTATGTTCTCGCAAAGACGCAAAGCGCGCCAAGGAAAAGATATTAAGGTCTCTATATATTAAAACCTAGAGCATCTATTGAATTAGATCCTTTAAACTTTCACTCTTTTTGCTATCTAGACAGCTACTCGACACTGTATTAGCTAGGACTGTGCGGCTACATCCGACCTAGTAGAGTCGGGACTTGATTCAACCTCCGCTAGTGAATCGATAAATTCATATACCTTGTTCCATAACGTTTTCCCACCTTTAACAAACAAATCGTGATGTCCGGCGTCAGGCAAATCCATGCGTACTAAACGACTGCGTACAGCCCGTTCCAGTTGTTGACTCATTTCAAACGGAACGATTGGGTCTCGTTCGCCATGCACCATGAGAATAGGGCAAGTTATCTTTCTGATTCGCTCAAGGCTGTCGAATTGAAACGGCATGGCTTCCTCCATGAAAATCTGGTCCTTCGGGATGACATGGCTGACAATTTCCACCATGTCAGTTGGTGGAGAAAACAGCATCAAACCTTTGATGTCACGGTGTTGAGCCAGGTGCATGGCGACCGCGCTACCTACTGACCAACCGGAGGCAACCACCTGAAGTTTGGGATGGGTTTCCTTCAGCCAGTCGTAAATAAGTTCGGCGTCCGAGTAAAAAGCACTCTCTTTGGGCCGACCACGGCTCGCACCATAGCCACGGTAGTCGAACATCAGAACCGATATACCATTCGCTCGCAAATTGTCGATTATGTATTCAGATAAGCGAAGGTTCTCATTGTTACCGTAGAAATGGATAACACAGTTGTTGTTTTTCGGATTGCCAGGAGCGAAGATTCCCGCGATCCAGTCCCCTTCATTGTCTTTAGCCGTCATCCATACGATATCAGATTCGGGCATCTGCGGTGGTTCACGATAATTGAAACGTGCGCCGGGAAAGGCGTGTTGCTCGATTCTGCTTAGGCTGGAAAAATTTTTCATAAATTTTAACTACTGTGAATTCTTTCCACCAGGGATGACCAGTCGTTAATGTGCATGGATTTCATATCTTGTTCAAGCCCCCGCAGAATGCGGCGGATAATAGCAGGACCCTGATATATTAAACTCGTATATATTTGCACAAGGGTAGCGCCGGCTTGGATTTTTTCTTTTACATCCTCCTTACTTTCTATTCCGCCTACACCAATGACCGGGATTTGAGACTCCAGAAACTGGCGCAGCTGGGAAATGGTTTGCGTCGATAACTTACGCAAGGGTCTGCCACTCAGCCCCCCTTCCTCTTGGTATTCCGGAATTAGGCTGTCCGGTCTGGATACAGTGGTATTGGTGGCAATGATTCCTTCGAGCTTGTATTTGATAGCGATATCAGCGATACCTTCGATTTGGTTTGGGTCGAGGTCGGGCGCTATCTTTAAAAATAAAGGGATAGTTCTGTCATGGTGGGTTGCAAGTTCATTGCGTCGAATGATTAACCGATCAACAAGATGATTTAGATTTCTGTACTCCTGCAGTTCACGCAATGTTTTCGTGTTAGGTGAAGAAACATTTATGGCAACATAGTCCGCGAGGCCGTATACAGCGTCTAAAGAAACTAAATAGTCCTCAACAGATTGATTCGTCGGCGTACGCGCATTCCTCCCGATATTTATCCCTATAATTGCGTTGGTGTTTTGTCGCAGCCTCTTCACATTTTGAATGAATGGTTCTAATCCGCCACTGTTAAATCCCATGCGGTTTATTAAAGCTGCTTCCGAAGGTATTCGGTAGAGACGCTTTTTAGGATTGCCAGGTTGTGGCTTGGGAGTCACAGTACCCAGTTCAAGCCACCCGAAACCAAGTGCTGCCAACGCCGGAAAGGCCTGGGCGTTCTTGTCCAGACCAGCCGCCAAGCCCAATGGATTGGGGAGATGGAGGCCGGCGAGGGTACACGGCAACGAAGGTGTTTGTTGTATTCCCCGTCTGTTTAGCCAACGAAGCGCAGTTTTGTTCCGGGATAAAATCGACAGTAGCGCAATGATAAGATCATGGCCACGTTCTGCATCTAAACTAAAAAGCAGAGGCCTGATTATTTGGTACACAACTTAGAATGACTCATTCCGATTTAAATAACGCCACTTGCCTGGCGGTAGACCGCCCAATCGAATTTTTCCGATGCGTACACGTTTCAATCCCACGACTTTCAGATTAACCAAATCACACATTCTTCGAATCTGTCGTTTGCGTCCTTCAATCAAAACCATCCTCATTGAGTTAGATTTGAGTTTAGTGATTTTTACCGGTTTAAGTTTGTGCTCGTCTAACTCCAGGCCATGACCTAACTTCTCCATAATGGAGTCGTCTAATAATCCTTCTACTCGCACCAGGTACTCTTTCTCGATATTTGAGTTTGGCGAAATCAGTTGGTTTGCTATCCGCCCATCTTGGGTTAACACCAGCAATCCGCTCGAATCGATATCCAACCTCCCAGCCGGGGCTAGATTCTTTTTATGACTAGGCTTAAATCGAATTCGACTCGAGTTTGGGTGATACAAGTTGCCGGCAGTGATTAGTGTACTTGCGTTGGGATATCGTCCTTCAGATTGCGCGGAAACATAGCCTATCGGCTTATTCAATAAGATCGTGACCAGCCGAAACTGCTGGTCCAGCGCTTCTTGTTCTAAAGTGATTGAGCAGTTTGGATCTACTTTTGTGCCTAAAGTAGAAATTTTCTCCCCATTTACTCTTACCAAGCCACGCTCGATCCAAACATCGGCTTCCCGTCGAGAACATAAGCCACGCTGAGACATGAGTCGCGCCAGTCGTATTGATTCCGGCGCCACCCTAATCTACAACCCCAGCGTTGACAATTCCATAATCTGCTCACTTCTCTCCCAATCGTTTTCAAACTTAAGTGCTAGCTCCTTGGCCTTTGCCGGTGCATAGGCTTCGGCGATCACTGGGTAGTTGTGGCTGGACATTTGGTGGACGTATGCAACCCTATCTGCGATCACAAAAAAATCACCATCGCTGGTTTGTTCTTCTGCTAACTTACGCACTTTGATGTAGGAGCTGAAGGTTCGGGCCAGATGAATAATTCTTGTCAAAGATTTGAAATGGAGTTCGTCATCGATCAGAAACAAGACTTGGTTGCGCGTGTTGCTACTGACTAAAGTCGTCATCGATTGCAGTAGATCGTCCGATTGAAAAAAAGCGAACTCCAATCGGGTAGCTCTAACATTCAAACGTTGCTGTGCCTGAAAAAACAGTTCTCGGATGATGTGGTTAACTTCGGCTGGTGTATTCAGTGACACGGCTTCTGATGATTGTCCAACTATGAAAGAGCCCGTAACTGAGCTCATCTTGGAACCCACGAGTCAAGGATCTTATTTACCTTTTGCTTGATCTGCTGCATTTCCAATGTAGGTTTGAGGCGTTAAGTTCAACAACGCCGTTTTGGCGCCATCTGGTATATCCAGTTTGGTAATAAAACTTTTTAAACGATCAGCATCTATCTGTTCGTTTCCGCGAGTCAGAGATTTAAGCTTCTCGTAGGGTTCGGGAACGCCGTAACGTCGCATGACTGTTTGAATGGCCTCGGCTAAGACCGACCAGTTATCGTTAAGCTCACCGTTTAACTGATCTCGACTCACCTCCAATTTCCTAATTCCTTTCAATACTGACTCGTACGCAACAAGTGTATATCCAAATGCAACTCCAATGTTGCGCAATACGGTTGAGTCGCTGAGATCCCGTTGCCATCGACTAATAGGTAATTTATTAGACATATGTTGAAACAATGCATTGGCCAGTCCCAAATTTCCTTCCGAATTTTCAAAATCAATTGGATTGATTTTGTGTGGCATAGTAGATGAACCGACTTCATCTTTCACTGCTTTTTGATTGAAGTAGCCAAGGGCAATGTAACCCCATATATCTCGGTTGAAATCGATCAGTATGGTGTTGAAGCGCATGATGGCGTGAAACAGCTCAGCCATGTAATCGTGTGGTTCAATCTGGGTTGTGTGCGGGTTCCATTCCAGATCCAATGCGATCACAAACTGTTTGGAAAATTCCGTCCAATCGACCTCTGGATACGCTGCCATATGGGCACCAAAGTTTCCCGTTGCACCGTTACACTTTCCTAAAATTTGCACCGATCGAAATTGATCCAGCTGGCGAGTCAGCCTGTAATGCACGTTACGCATTTCCTTCCCGACGGTGGTCGGAGTGGCAGGTTGACCATGGGTTCGCGCTAGCATTGCGATATCCGCATATTCATTTGCCAGACCGTCAACGGCATCGGCTATCGACGACATTTTTGGAACGATTACGTCGTTTCGTGCTCGCTTGAGCATTAAGCCATAGGCGAGGTTGTTTATGTCTTCCGAGGTACATGCAAAGTGTAAAAATTCGCTTACCTCTCTCACTTGCGTGTCATCCTTGGTCTTTTCTTTTAAGAAATATTCGATTGCCTTGACATCGTGGTTAGTTGTTTTTTCGATGTCCTTTACAAAAAGTGCATCCGCCTGGCTGAAATTTTCCCAGATGTGGTTCAGCTTGCTGATGGTTTCCGGTGCGAATTGGGGTACCTCTGTGATGTTACTGGCCTTCGAGAGAGCAATGAGCCACTCTATTTCTACCCGAACGCGGTTGTGGATAAGACCATACTCACTGAAGATGGGTCGGAGTGAAGATACTTTATCGGCGTACCGCCCGTCTAACGGTGATAGGGCACCAAGTTCGCTAAAACCTTGGCTGGAGGATATATTAGTCATAGATGTCTACAACGAACGAGCACGCGCGCAGGATATTACCACAAGTATTTCTTGAACCGGTGACTCTTCCGTATATTGTACAAAGGTGGATCGCCGCACAATGAATAGTACCGAAGGTCGATGCTTTAATGGGAATCCGTCTTTAGGTGAGCTTCGCCAAAATGTACAGAAAGTGTATAGAAAAGGTGGGGGATCTCGTCCCGATGTTTTGTTGATTAGGCACGGTCAGGGAATGGCCGTACTGAAAGACCATGGGGCGTGCGATCCGTGGTTTGCCAAGGTGTTGGGGCCTTTACTCACGTGGCGCGAAGCGAGGGCATTAACACGGCTGCATGGGGTAGGCGGTGTGCCCGAACTCCTCGGACGTCCAAGCTCTAGATCTTTATTGCTGGAATATCTGTGTGCGACGCAATTATCCGACAAAAAAGAGTATGCCGACTGGGGCACTTTCTTTAGGCGTTTAGAACTTTTGTTGGACGATATTCACGAACGAGGTATTGCGCACTGTGATTTGAGAAGTCCGTTCAATACTTTGATTGATGCCGAGGGAAACCCCGTAGTTGTGGATTTCGTAGCTTCGGTATCAAGGGGCCGGTCTTGGAATATGGTTGCAAATTGGGTGTTCCAACGGTTTGCCAGAGCAGATAGGGAAGCAATGACTAAACTCAAAAAGTCGGTCGCATCAGAACTGGTCAGCGAACAAGAACAAACTCAGTATCTCAAGCGTTCTAGATTAGAGCAGCTAATGCGTTGGATCGGCGTTCAAGTGCGCAATTTAAGCCGCAAGTTATTTACACACAACTAGCTAAACCGGGGACAGTATACTTTTTGAAAAAAGACCGTAGGAACGGCGCCCTCACCGCGATTCAATCGGCGCGAGGGCGCGCCTCCTAC
>JASJAT010000021.1 GCA_030066885.1 Arenicellales bacterium
CGGCCCGGCGCTCACCAGTACAAGCCCCTTCTGCAGGGCGTTTGATATGATGGCGCTGGCACGGGCGCCGTCAGGTTCATTTGTATAATCCCTCACGATCTCGATGGCATTCATACAGCCAAGACTCCGTGCATCTCCAACACAAGGTAGGTCTTCGCGTTGTACCATGGCCTCAAGCTTTGTATGTATCGATCTTCCCATTTCAAGACCACGGTCGAACAAGTTTTCCTCTTCGAGGATATCCAAAACCGCCAAGGCGGCAGCACAACCCAAGGGATTTCCACCGAAGGTACCGCCTAATCCACCCGGCGGCACTTTATCGATTATTTCCGCTTTACCGACGATACCCGACAGCGGCAACCCGCCGCCCATACTCTTACCGAGGCAGGTAAGGTCAGGCGCGACAGCAAAATGTTCGGTGGCGAACATTTTACCGGTGCGGCCAAACCCAGACTGAATTTCATCGGCGATCAAAACAATATTGTGCTTGTCGCTCAGATCCCTTAGATACCGCAGGAAATCCGCGTCGACAATATTAAAACCACCCTCACCCTGCACAGGCTCAAAGATAATGGCGCCGATAGATGTTGGATCAGCATCACTTTGAAACAACGTATCAATCGCCTCTACTGCTGTTGTGAAACTCACGCCATGAAAACCATCGGGAAAAGGAATCCGATATACCTCTGTGGGAAAAGGTCGAAACCCGATCTTGAAGGGATCCATCCGTGCACTTAACGCCATCCCCATGTAAGAACGGCCATGATATCCATTGGTAAAGGTGATGATCCCTGGTTTGCGGGTGTAATAACGGGCAATCTTGATGGCGTTCTCTACCGCTTCTCCACCTGATGAAAAGAACAGACTTTTCTTGGCATATTGACCAGGTGTCAACGCATTCAAGCGCTCGGCTAATTTGATGTAGCTTTCATACGGACTGACCTGAAAACAGGTGTGAGTAAGAGTTTTTAGCTGTTGTTCGATTGCAGCGACAACTTTAGGGTGACGATGCCCCACATTTTGGCAGCCGATTCCACCATAAAAATCAATATAGCGATTTCCCTCCACATCCCATAATTCTGCGTTTTCTGCCTTAGCAGTAGTAAATGTAGATGCATAGGCAACAGCTCTTGCAACGCTGGCTTCTCGACGTTTGTTTAAGTCAACATTGCTTTGCATGGAATTTGAATTAACATCTTTTGTTGGCATTGATGGATATTTGTCAACTAACTGTCAATTGAGTAAATGTGTAATTGTCAATCCATTGACAATGATAAATTAAACAAATTGTCAAGTAATTAGCTATCTATCTAGAGGGCGAAATAGCCATCGGAGTCCATTGCAAATCTAAGTTCTTTTAGAAATTTTCCTTACGCCTCACCAAAACCGATACCTCATTCTACAAGCGTGACCTGACGTCAAAAGCCCCTTGACATTGATCAAAACCAACAGCGCACATCTGTGCTAAATAAAAACTGAAAAAATATGAATAATGAATTCAAAAGACAACTCGTTGCCATTCTCTATGCGGATGTTGTTGGGTATTCACGGCTGACTGCACAAGATGAGGATCGGACGCACCATGCTTTGCGTCAAACACTGGACGTTCTGACTGAGCACGTCAGACAACACGAAGGCACTATTGTCCATTTTGCCGGGGACGCCGTTCTCGCAAAGTTTGACACCATTGCTGCGGCTCTGACTTGCGCGCTGGAGGCGCAAGAACATCTATCAACACTCAATAAACACACTCTCCCAGATGAAAGTGTAAAAATCAGAATAGGTGTAAATCTGGGCGATGTAATCATGGACCGCGATGACATATACGGTGATGGAGTTAACGTAGCTGTACGGATACAGGAGCTAGCAGAGCCGGGGGGCGTTTGTGTCTCGGACAATGTACGAGACGCTATTGGCCAGAATCTACCAATTGATTTCGAGTATATGGGAGAACAAAAGGTTAAGAATATCGATCGTCCGATTAGAACGTTCCGTGCTGTGGCAACAGATTCGGGAATAGTGACCAAGTTAGTAGTACGTGCGTCAAAGCCATCAATTGCAGTCTTACCGTTTGAATACATTGGCCATGACGATACCGGTTTTAGTGATGGATTGACCGAAGACGTCACCAGGCAACTGTCGTGTTTTCGAGGCTTATCTGTGGTCGCGCACCATTCCTCTTTTATATATCGAGACAGAGCCATAAAAGTGCAAGAAGTAGGAAGCGAATTGGGTGTCCAGTATGTGCTAGAGGGCACAATACGGAAGAGTGGCTCGCGGGTGCGAGTCACGGCGCAACTTATCGAAACCGACTTTGGCCAACACCTGTGGGCCGAATCTTATGATAAGGAAAGCTATGACACGTTGGACCTACAAACAGATGTTGCTCAGGTTATTTGTGCCACCCTTTCCGGAAGATTGCGGGTTGCGACACAACAGTACGCGATTAATAAATCGATAGATCGACTCGAACCTTACGACTATATTTTGTGTGGACAGGCGCTCACCGGTGATACGCCCGAAAACAATGTTAAAGCACGCGAGACATTTAACAGGGCCATTGAGTTAGACCCAACCTGTGCCAGAGCGTACTCCGGTTTAGCCGTAACATGGTTATCGGATTTCTTAAATGATTGGGGAAATGACCCAGAGCCGGAGCTAGAACTGGCCATAGAGAATGCCAACAAAGCTATTGATTGTGACGATCTGGATGCTAAGCCACATTGGCTACTCGGTGAGTTAAGGTTGTATTGCGCGGATCCCGACAACGCCCTTATGCATCTTGATGAAGCAACTGAACTAAACCCGAACGATACAGACGTGTTCGCAGCCAAAGGAGTCGTTCTGACCTATCTTTCAGAAGCCGATCAGGCGGTTAAAAACTTGGAAAAAGCGATTTCACTCAATCCCTATCACCCAATGTGGTATCTGTGGGCATTGGGATTGGCCCTTTATACGTCAGGTGAATACCGCGCTGCCGTTCGTTCCTTACGCAAGGCGATAGATCGCAAACCGGACTTCTTTACACCTTATCAACACTTGACCGCCGTTTACGCTTGCCTGTCGGAGTTCGACAAGGCAAGAGAATCAGCAGAACAAGCCACAAAAAAGAACCCGCGTTTTGGGTCAGCTACTGTACGTGAACGCCACCCGTTCCAAGATGCTGATCAGCTTGAAAGTTATCTTGAAGCACTAAGAGCAGGTGGGCTCCCAGTGTAGTTATACACTTCTTGTGGGAGGCGCACCTCGCACCGATCGAATCGCGGCGAGGGCGCCGCTCCTACTTGTTAACTACGTGTGCTTTGGTAGTTCCTGTTCTTACTTCACTGTGATTGTAATCTTTTCCGATTTAATCGGAGGATTATGCGGAATGTGTAACAAGTCCCCGAGCAGTAGCTGTAACGTATGTTGGCCGGGTGACAGTTCCAGCATCACTTCTGTCTGGCCCCCGCCAAAGTGGCGGTAATTATCATTACTGGGAATAGGTTGATTCATATCCGGCAGTTCAGCGTTCACAATCAAATGATGATGCCCGGTTTTTTCTTTCTCAACTCCGGCGGGTGCTATACCCATACCCGATAGACCAAAGCGTACGGTTACCGGGCTTGTTACTTCGCTACCGTCTTGAGGTGATATGAAATAGACGTTTGCGTCTGGTGGCGCCGGCGTGTTACCGGCAAAGCCTGTTATTGCAAAAAGTGAAAGCACAGCTAGTGTTATTAATCTAGTCATAACGTCTCTCCTTTGTGGTTGCAGTTACAAATTAGCACTACCTGAGGCTTGATGTACTGACCTGGCTCATAATATTGATATTTCTGTTTGCTGGATAGGGGTAGAAACTCAAAACAGAGGCTCAGGGATGAACCCGATCTAGAACCTTCTTCCAATGCACGACAGCCTGCACCAAGGGTTTTCGCAGGGCGTGCATGGGTATGGGTTTGAAATCCGATGATGGGAAAACAGGTTGATTCGCATCGATACATCTTTGTGCCAGCAGCTTTCCCATAAGTGTTGCCATGGCAACGCCCCTGCCATTAAAACCCAATCCTGCATAGAGGTTTTTTCTAAGCTCATATATGTGGGGTAAGGAATCGGTGGTCAAGGCGACTTTGCCCGACCAGTAGCGCTCAACCGGAATCCCTTTCACTTGGGGAAAAACCTGGTGCATCCGTTCGACTCGATTTTCGTAGTCGGAGGGATTGTTGGTTTCTGACCAGCTCCCTGTTCGGCCGCCGAAGATCAATCGGCCATCCCGATCCAGGCCGAACCAGGACAGGAGTCTGCTATTATCCGCTGCCGCTTGCCCCTCTTTGAGAATGTTTGCCCTTAGGTCATTCGGCAAAGGTGCAGTGGCAACGGCACCGCTCACGAAAGGAATTACGGTTCTCTTGAGTTTTGGCCAAACCTCATCCGTATAGGCATTGGTGCAAAGCAAAGCCTTGTCTGCCATAACTCGCCCAGACTGTGTATGAGCAATCCACAGCCCGCTTTCTTGCTGCAAGGAAGCGACTCTGCTTTGTATATAGATCTCTACGTTGTTTGCCTTAGCTGCCTTTGCCAATCCACGTACGTAAGCCAAAGGATTTACATTACCTCCTCGCGCGTCGATCAGACCACCGATGTATCCGGTTGAACCGGTATATTGCTGTACTTGTTTTTGGTCAAGAGAATTGATATCGGCACCGCGTTCTTGCAACTGTCGGACTCGGCTGATAATTGCCTTCAGTCTATTCGGCCCTGCCGCGAGTTGAATCCAACCTGTGCGCCGGGCATCACATTTGATTGCATAACGATCTATCAGGCTAAAAACCAGATCGGGGCCCTTCCCAGTAAGGTCGACCAATGCCTCGCCTTGTTGCGGTCCATAGAGTGAGACCAGGTCATCAGGGTCTAGTTTAAGACCTGGGATGACTTGACCCCCGTTGCGCCCGGAAGCGCCCCAGCCTACTACATTGGCTTCCAACACAGCGACGGAACAACCCGCTTCCACAAGATGTATGGCGGCGGATAGACCGCAGAACCCACCGCCAACGATTACTACATCGGAACGTGTATCACCTTCCAGTTCGGGATAAGAATCTTCGGCTCCCGCTGTGAGTTTCCATACAGAGTCACATTCGTTGTTCTCAACCATGAGCATGTGCAGGCAGGTTACTCGATGCTAGTCTAGCGTTTCAGAAGTATCCTATGTCGAGACGTGATTCCCGCGGAGACACCGGACTTGATCCGGGGGAAGCGGGAATCCATGCACCGTCCCCACATAAGCACGCATCAGCGGGGATCCAATCACCGTCCTCGCGCAAGCGGGGATCCAATACTAAAAGTCCGTAAGTCACTTGTCACTCGTATCGAATAAAACAACCAACACCCTTTTTTGACTTGTGCCTCATATAAAAACGAACACAGCCTAGTTTAACTCCTAGGCGCGATGTTTTTGTTGGTACGGAAGAAATTGTCCGGATCGTATTGGGTCTTGATATCGATAAGGCGTTCGTAGTTCCCACCGTACGCATCTTGAATACGGTCGTCACCCTCTTCTTCAGTAAGGAAGTTGATATAGGTACCGCCCGTCGAGTACGTCTTTAGATCGCTCCATGCATCGCGTGCCCACTTGATATTCTGGTCATCATGTGCGGGATCTTCCCAAGACGCCGCGATGTTGAACACCATGCCCGTTCCCCGGTTACCCACAGCGGAATGGTCTTCGGGTAGATTGCTGAGGGCACCGTGCAGCGGAAAAATAAGCATCGCCGAGTGCGGTGATTTTGTACCTTCGGCGTGCTTCATGAATTCACTGAGAAATCCCTGCTCTACCCCGGGCAGGTACTCTGACTTCCAATAGTAGCGACGCCCGTTAGGCTGGGTGGCATCGATCAAGCTCTGCTGTGCAACGTAAGGCCTCCGTATGACCACATCGCCTACTGGATTGCCAAACGACTTAATTTCGGCGACGCGCTTTTCTGCCTCGTCGATAGGTCCCGTATCGCAGACAAAGAGTGCGGCAATGAGTTTGCCGTGAATCTCCGGTGGCAACCAGGGTGCCGGCGGGGCGGGACGGATCGCCGCCACACACGCCAGTTCGGGGGGTGCTGATTCGTTGACCTCACGGAACAACTCGAGCACCTCACCGGCATTGTCATAGGGCCAGGCAATCGCTCCTCCAATGATCTCAGGCCCTACTGGATAGAGGTCATACTCGATCTCTGTTACTACTCCGAAATTTCCACCACCGCCACGAAGACCCCAAAACAGTTCTGAGTCCTCCGTGTCACTCGCCCGTCGGAGCTTTCCATCCGCTGTGACGATCTCAAATGAACGAACGTTGTCACTGGTCCACCCGTAACGTCGTGTCATATAACCAAAACCGCCGCCTAACGTGAGGCCCGTGATACCCGTGTTAGAAACAAATCCTAGAACCGCAGCCATGCCATGCAGCTGGGTATCACGATCCACGTCCCCCAGCGTGCAGCCCGCCTGACAGTGTGCGACCCTTCCCTCGGCATTCACGTGCACTCCTTTCATATGCGTCATATCCAGCATCATTGCTCCGTCACTCACGGCGAGTCCTGCGATGTTATGCCCCCCACCGCGGATACACATTTCCAATTCACGCTCTCGAGCGAAATTGACACACGCAACCACGTCCGCAGCACCTATGCATCGAACCACCAATCCGGGGTTTCGATCAATCATACCGTTCCAAATAGTGCGGGACTCATCATAACCAGGGTCGCCCGGTGCCATAATCGCACCGCGAGTAGCGGCACCTAACGCATTCAGATCATCTTGACTGAGGGTGGTTTCTCCTCCGTTAATGGTTTTTACTGTAGTCATGGTTGTTGTTCCTCTACTTGGGTATGCTTGGGGGGTCAGATCGATTGATTTATAGAGAATCATTGTAGGAGCGGCGCCATCGCCGCGATCAAATCGGCTCGAGAGCGGGCCTCCTACAAGCGATTTCTTAAAGTCAGTCGAACCTTTCTGGTGATACCAGGTTTGACTCAGCATACCCCAAGCGGTTGATCGTGCACAATTCCGGTGTCGAATCTGCCAGAGGGTAAATTGGGCAGATTAACCTTAGCCTTCCAGTCTATTGCCAAGGTGGTTGATCACTTCTTCTATGAAAGCGCTTTTGTATTCGCGATAGATGCATGAGGAATGCGGGGTGATCATTATGTTTTCCATATCCCACAGAAGGGATTCCTGGTCCAAAGGCTCCTGTTCGACCACATCGAGAAATGCGCCGCCAATGTGGTCTTTGGCTGCGAGCAAATCGGCATTTGCGATCGCGTTGCCGCGGCCGAAGTTATAAATATACGCCCCGGGCTTGCAGCAAAGTAGTCGTTCCAGGTTAAGCAATCGATCGGTACTGCGGTCCCCAGGTAACAGCAAGACGACATGGTCTGCTTCGCTGAGAGAAGCCTCGAGTTCGCTGACGGGTCTTATGTCTATCCCCGGTACGTCCTTAGCCCGTTGATTCGGATCACGCTTGATCCCAATTATCCGTGCACCCAGCCCCTGTAGTAAGCCAGCGCACTCACTGCCGATATGTCCTAGCCCGACAATAAGCACAATTTGATTACGTAACAACCTGCAATTCTGTTGAAGGTTTCTGTCCCACGCACGGGATTGAAAGTTGCGAATCATGTCGGGCATGCGATGATTCATGAACAATATGGCGCTAAGCAGGGATTCACCCAGAATGCGACCATGAAATGTCCCATGGACGAGTTCTACCCGGCTTCGCGGATCTTCCTCCACCCAATCGCTGCCAGCGGCTGGAGTGAATATGGTCTTGAGTACCGGACACGCCTCATACCAAGTTGCACGAAACTCCCAGGTCAGCAAATATTCGGCGTTATCTGCTGAGTCGAGAAAACCTGCTGCATCGTAATGAAAGACGATCTCAATGTTGGGAAAACTGGTCCTGATTGGCTCGAGATCGCTTACCGCAAAGTTAAAAGCGTTAACGTCATTCCAAAGGCAACAATGCAGTTCCATGGCGGCAATTATAGCCGCGGAATAAATCTGTTAACGTTATTTAAGTCATCCCAATGAGCAGGTTACTATTTGCGAAGCCGAACGCACGTAGGAGCGGTGCCCTCGCCGCGATACTTATTTGATTTGTCTGTAGATAAAAAATTCAAGCCCGATGATACAACTGCCGTGCAATATGTGGACAAGTAAACCAAGCTGGAAGACGGTAACGGTAACAACCGTCATCATCGTAGTGATCGCTGCTGCCATTTGGCATCAACATCTAGAATCCAAGAAGATTTTCTGGTCGATGGTGCACGTCAGCGGAAATCGTTTCAGCGGTGACGCTCATCTATTGGAGTTTCCAAACGGGCATACCGTACTAATCGACACCGGATTCGACCGATACACCCGCCGCGATTTGATTCCTTATTTAAAAAAGCGCGGGATCGATCATATTGATCAAGTGATCATTACCCATGCTCACCGAAATCATTATGGCGGTATTAAATCCTTGCTCGGGCATCTTAGTTCGATTGATCGCATTTACTTCAACATGCCTCCGAGAAAACCTTGTGATATTGAAACTTGGCCAACCGGTTGTGATTACTTACATGTACTCGATACAAGAAAGTTAATTCGACAATCTCAAGTGTCTCTCCTTGAAATCGAGACGGGCCAGCTTCTCTTTAGTAGTGAAGACGACGATATCACTCTCAAGGTCGTCTACGTCCATAAGGGTGAAGCCGACATAAACGACACCAGTGCTGTACTTCGATTAGTCTATGGCAATATATCCGTACTCTTTACAGGCGATATCAATCAACAGATTGGTAAGTACTTGGCCCAGAATGACTATGCACTCAAATCTACAATAGTAACCGCGCCGCATCATGGAGTCGAAAGTGCTGCGCCGAATGAGTTTCTTAGTAAAACCAATGCGGATGTCTTAATGGTATCCAATAGCGCCAACCACTGGCTAGGAAAGCGTGGCAAACGGATGCGTCAATTCGCTCTGAATAATGGTATGCGGACATATGTAACAGGCTTGCACGGAAATGTAGTTGTTACTTTAGAACGGAATCATTTCACCATCGATCACGAAAGAGCAATGGTGAAAGATGAGCCCTAAACCGGGGACAGGATACTTTTTAATATGTTTTATTGTCGATACTTCGAAACAAATGTTAAAAAGTATCCTGTCCCCGGTGTCAACTTTGGACAGGTAAATCTCCTTCCATCATTTCCCGCTCTTTTTGAACGGACACCCAGCCGAAATCGCTGAACACTGCGAATAAAGCGGGCACAACAAGCAATACCAGTAGAGTCGATGTTAGAAGTCCGAAAACGAGGCTGGTTGCAAGTGGGATAAGGACCTGTGCCTGCAGGCTTTTCTCGAGCAGGAGCGGTGTCAGACCGGCGATGGTTGTAAGGGAAGTCAACAAGACGGCACGGAACCGCTCGCGACTGGCGATGGCAGCGGCCTCGGGTATGCTATGGCCTTCTCTGGCTCTAGTTTTGAGGAAAGCGACCAGCAGTATCGAATCGTTTACGACAATACCGGACAGTGAAATGGCTCCCATTAGGCTGGGCATCGAGATATCCAAGCCCATTAAGGCGTGCCCCCAGGCAACACCCACAAATGCAAGCGGAATAACGCTCATCACCGCCACCGGTTCGATGTAGCTCCTAAACTGAAAGCTCAATAGGATAAAGACAAAGATGAGTCCGATGAGAAATCCGGTAATCATCGATGTCCCTGTCTTGGCAGTTTCGGCACTCTGGCCTTCCTGACCGATTTGCAGCTCAGGATATTTCTGTTGCAGGAGAGGGATAAAATTCTCTCTGGTGTCATCAATGATTTGTTGAGCGTTACCAATATCAACATCTACGTCCCCTGTTACCGATACTGTTCTTCTCCGGTCGATCCTATGAATCCGTGCATAGCCCCGATCCACCTCCACGTCCGCTACAGCACCCAGAGGTACTGAGGCGCCGTCAGGGGTGATGATCCGGAACTCGCGTAGATCCTGTAACGTGCTGCGGTCCAATTCTGTAAGGCGTACATCTATCTCATACGATTCCCTGCCCACCTGAATTTCGTCAACCGTAGTACCAAAGAATCCCGCACGTAACTGGTCAGCAATGATGGAAGCTTGCACACCGAACGACAGGCTTCCTTCGCTAAGACGCAACCGCAGCTCTGGTTTGCCTGGCCGCAGGTCATCCGACAGATCGAGTACTCCAGCGTAACCGGAAAGCCAGTCCTGAAGCTCAATAGAAGCTGTTTTTAAGGCGTCAAGATCATCACCTTTCAGACGGATCTCAATCGCCTGCCCGGCGGGGCCGATCTGAGGTTCCTTGTAATTGATATTGATTACGTCAGCGATGGTACCGGTGTGGGTGCGCCAGCGAGCGAGGATATCGTCGATCGAGCCGGAACGCATTTCGGCGGTCAATAGATCCGCTGATACCGTAGCCACATGAGCACCGGATTCATGAGCATCCAGGTTTTGGTTGAAACGTACGCTGATGTCTCGGATCAGCCTTTCTTCGTCAGGTTGGAGGGGTGTTAGCTCCTCGTTTACAACATCGAGTGCCTGGACAAGCTGGTCAACGACGGCCTCGGTACGCCAAAGCGGTGTCCCTTGGGGTAATAGCACGCGGGCTTGGACGACATCGCCTTCCACATCGGGAAAGGCAAGAAACCTGATATGCCCTCCCGCGATAACGCCAATGGTCCCAAGTAGTATGGTAAATACGAAACCGATAAATGCGTAGCGCCACTGGATTACGGTGTCTATCGTGCGACCAAGCACATCTCCCCGTAACCACTCTATAAAACCATCGAACCTCTCTCGAAATCGATTGGCTTTTACTTTTTCGTGGCCACGCAGGGAATGCTCGAGATGATGGGGCAGAATTAAGAACGCTTCGATCAAACTTATTGCGAGTACAGCGATAAGGGCAATAGGTATGACCCTAAGCACCTTGCCGATGTCTCCGCTTAAGAACGCAAGTGGCGCAAATACCGCAACGGAGGTCATGAATGAAGACAACACACCCGGTAACACTTCTCGGGTACCGTCAACTGCAGCGTTTAGTACGCTTTTTCCTTTGCGCAACTGGGTAGCGATGTTCTCCGCAATGACGATAGCGTCGTCCATTAACAGACCCAGGGCAATCAGTAGGGCGACCATGCTGATCATATTGATCGACAGCCCCACCATAGACATCACGAACAACCCACCGAGAAACGATATGGGCAGCCCTGCAGAGACCCAGAAAGCGAAACGCATGCGAAAGAAAAGCCACATCACCGCGAAAACCAGCACCAAACCTTGGGTGCCGTTTTTCAGCAGCATGTCGAGTCGATCACGCACGATCGAAGAGATGTTCTGGGTGAGTGCAAACGCCACACCCGGTGGTGCCATTTGTTGCTCCCGTTCAACAAACTTGGAGACCACGTCCATGACGTCTAGAGTATCTTGCCCCTTCGTTTTGTTTACTTGAAGAAGGGCGGCACGTTCTCCGTTGTAAATATATTTTTCTTCGTTGAGCTCAAACTCATCTGTGACCTTAGCAACGTCGCCGAGCCGAAGCTCACCACCTGTACCTGACGCCCCAATGACTACCAGTTCCTCAAGGTCCTTCGCCGTACGCCGCTGGTCGGTGAAACGGATCAAGAACTCGCGATCCCGCGTCTTCACTGAACCCGAGGGTAAGTCTATGTTCTGAGCACGGATGACATTGGCAAGATCGTTTACGCTGACCCCAAATTGACGAAGAACGTGTGACGAGACACGCACTTGGAGCTGATGATCTGAAAAACCCTGTACTACCACCTGTGACACACCCGATTCCCTTTGTAGTCGCTCCTTAAGTTGTTCAGCGTAAGCCTTTAGATCGGTTACGCTCATCGGTCCACTTACCGCAATGGACACGACGTTGTCGATCATTCCGAGTTGCCGGATCGTCGGCTTCTCGACAAGCTCGGGAAAATCATCAATAGCCTCGACTTCCGTCTTGACGTCAGCCAGGAAGCGAGCGAAGTCACCACTTTCTGCCATCTTGGCAATGGCTATCGCCAAGCTTTCCAAAGCCTGGCATCGTATCTCTTCCACCTCTGCAATACTGTCTACAGCGTCTTCGACCCGCCGACAGATCGCGTCCTCCACGTCCTCCGAACTGGCGCCCGGGTATTTGATGCGGACCTCTATTTCCTGGGGCGTGAAATCTGGAAAGGTTTCGCGTTTCATGCCTGGTAGTGCACTCAGGCCTAGTACGATCACCAAAATCATTAACAAATTGGCGGCGGTAGGATGCGCCGCAAAGAAGCGAATCACAAACGGTTATCCATTTCGGCTCTTGCGGCGCGGGCCAGACGCAAGGCAGTCTCAGGGTCATCCACCGGGTCGAGCAGCATGCCTTCAATCGCCGGAACAAGATCCGACACGACAATCTTTTCACCAGCTTGCAGCCCCTCGATCACCGAATAATACGAGGCCGCATCAATCTCCGTCGTCACCCGGCGTCTTTGTAACCTGCTATCAGAATTCACGATATATACATGTCCTTCGTGTAATGCCGACCTCGGGATCACTATTGAGTTGGGGCGAGGTCGGCCTAATAGCTCGACTCGGACAAAGAATCCCTTTACAAGTGGCGGCCGTACCCCTGGTTGAATATTGGAATAGGGTTTATCGACTTCGACAATTACACCGAGGGTTCGACTTTGTGGGTCGAGTTCGTCGCTGAATCGGACGACTCGCCCTTCCCACTCAGTTAACAGATCATCCAGGTCTAGATAAACACGAGCGCTCACACCCAGACGTTCACCAATATCGACGGAGCGAAGTTCACTAATATCGGTGATTCCTTCGGAACGAATGAGCGCCCCCAGCCGCCAAAGTGGAACCTGGACTTCAATCTCTGCTTTGGCAATCGCATCGGCCGTAGCCAGGCGGTCACCTTGTCGGACAAACTGGAACTGCTCGACACCTACGTCAGCGATGCGACCTACAAATGGCATGGTTATTCTAGTCCTTTCCAGATCGAGTCGTGCGCTCTTGAGCTGGGCTTCCAGCCGAGCGAGCTCAGCCTCCAACCGTCGGCGCTCCGCGGGAAAGAGATTAACTGTGTTCTCTAGATTCTGAATACTTTGGCGTTGAGCAAGAACACTCCGTTGTTCCCGCTCCAACTCGGAGCTTGATACCGCACCGCTACTGACCAGTTTTTCCTTTCGTTGCACTTCCATTTCCAGAATCGACAGTGATTCTTTCTCGATTGCCAGCGATGCCTGTGAGTTTTTCTGCTGGATTTCGAGTTCGGCAATCTGCGCTCGAGTAGATTCAATGTTAGTCTCGGCTTGGGCAATGGCCAGCTCGTAGTCGGTTGGATCGATCTGAAGCAAAAACTGATCCACGCCGATTATATTTCCTTCCTTGAAGCTTGGATCAACCTCCGTCACCTTGCCCGAAACCTGTGCCACGCTGTTCCAAACTTGACTGGGTTCTACCGTACCGTAACCCGTAAACCTGGGGATGACAGTCAGCGATGGAACTTCGATGGTCCTAGCGGCGGTAACTTTTTCCTCAAACTCGAGTCTTTCAGGTTCGGCGCGATTCTTGACCAGCATCACCAATACAACTACACCAATCGCCAGGATTGGGATCAGTGTCAGTTTTCGCATCAGCTCGGTTTTCATAATTTAGAAAAAAGCCCGTGGTGGCCCGCTACTAAGATCTAGTGGAAATGTACATCAGCCATATGATCGAGCAAACACCGAAAAATTCATATTGTTGTAATACTTTTGTCACACCAAAGACGCAATATTGCTATCCAACCAAATGAACTTTGTAAAAGTGGCGATGGAAACACCAGATATTCAGCCGATACTGGTTCCCGTTGATTTTACAGCGGAATCCGAAGCGGCGTTATTATTTGCCAACCAGCTTTCAGTTCGCGAAGAGCGGCCACTGGTCGTATTGCATGTGACGCACGACAATGGGCACAACGGGACTATGTATCGCAGGCAGGCGGAAAAGGATTCAATGTTGCCACTGCACGAAATCGCCGAGCGGGAAATGGAGGATTTCATGAAGGGTGTGCGTGATGAACATGCTGATCTGGAGGCGCTCAAATCTGCCCAAACGATGGTGGTAGATGGCTTGCCGGCAACTCGTATTCTAGAAGTGGCCCGCTCTATCAATGCAGGTCACATCGTGGTGGGCAGCAGCGAAAGGGGGCGCCTGTCGCGAATACTCAACAGCTCGGTTTCGGTGTCGCTGGCGAAAGACAGTCCGATTCCGCTGACGGTGATTCATTCTAAGTTTCAGGGGTCCGAATCAGACAAGATGCAGGCTAGGCCCTCAACGCGTTAAACCTGCTCTTTTTTAGATTTCAACCAAGTGGCAGTTTGTCACTCGGTGCCGCGCAGTCCGGCCTGAACTTTCTCCCAGCCGGTGTCGCACTTCGACATGACCTGCGGCCAACCCGATGATGGCAGCGAGGCCCAGTAACCAACTCGGATCTCCAGGGTTTGCTCACTGATTCTCTGACGAAAAACGGTAGCCTGTGCCGTGTACAGTCTGTATATAGTTATCGGCGCCGAAGGGAAATAAGGCTTTGCGTAAACGCCTTATATGAACATCTACAGTGCGATCTTCTACGTAAACGTTTCGTCCCCATACCCGGTCCAGTAGCTGCACCCGATTGAACACCCGCTCGGGGTGCGTCATCAAGAAATGCAGCAGTTTGAATTCCTTGGGGCCAAGCTTCACCGGTTGGTTGTTCGAGAGCACGCGATGGCTCGCGGGGTCTAACGAAAGTTTACCAGACTGAATTGCGGAGGGGCCGCCATACATGCTTGTTCTGCGTAACACTGCCCTGATACGCGCAATAAGTTCTCTAGGTGAGAAAGGTTTGGTCACGTAATCATCGATCCCAGCATCGAAACCAGCCAGTCTATCGTGTTCCTCGCCTTTCGCCGTAAGCATGATTATGGGAATTTCGCTGGTATCTTCTTTGTGCTTCAATCGCCTGGCGAATTCCACGCCACTATGGCCGGGTAACATCCAGTCGAGCAGCATCAAATCGGGCAATTTTTCACCAACTAAGGTGAGAGCGGATTCGGCATCGTCAGCTTCGCGCGTGTCGAAACCGGCCTTGACCAAGGCGTCGACGACCATCTCTCTTATAGCCACGTCGTCTTCGACGATAAGTATTAGTTTTTGCAACGGATTGCACCTCAGAAATAGAAGTGTCATATAACCATTTTTTTGTTACAAAACTGTTACTGTTAGGTATATTGTTTCACTTATTACAATCACTTAGGGTGCATCCTGAACGTATCTCAGGGGTCGGGGCCGATTGTTTTGAGCGATCACGATTTTGGTTGCAACAATATCTCGAAAATCAATAGAACTTGATGTAATGAGGGTGCAATGAGCACGGATATAACCGGTCCTAGTAGGAGGAAAACTTGCAGTGACCACCGGAGAGAGGCTCGACGACAGTCATATAAGACGGTTGGATCTTCGAGTGTATGGGAATGGGGAAGAGTGGCGTTCACCGGGGATCTGAGGTGAAACGCCTCGTTGCTGACCGATTCTTCACCCCTTACAACGACCGAGATGCGGAGTTGTCCCTGGTGTTTTTCACCCTCACCGCTCAAGCGGTGACCGGAGCGATCGTCTATCTGTTCGTCTCAGGTACGCCGCAGAACTTCCAGCTCCAAGCTACCCTGTTGGTCTTGTTTCTCCTGGCCCAGGCCTTTTCATTCTTACATCTGGGACGCAAACGCAATGCCTTCGGTTCGGTGCGCGGATTGGGCCACTCCTGGTTGAGTGCCGAGATCGCCGCTCTCGGGCTCTTGTCTGCGCTCCTAGGTGGAATGACTCTCCTCACCCTCCACGGTGGTGTCCCTCCCTGGGTGCTTCGTCTGGGCCTTGGAGCGGAGGTAGTGGGGTCCCTGTTGGTCATTGTGTGCATGATCAACTGCTACCGGTTGCCCGCGCGCCCGCTTTGGAATACGCCGCTTACTCCCGTCTCTTTTCTGGCCTCGGCCAACCTGTTGGGCCTGCACCTGTATTTGGTCCTCACCGGCAGTGCCTTTACCTTTACCCACGCGCTTAACGTGGCGGTAACCCTGCTCGTGCTACTCGCCGTGCAATTGGCGACCCTGCGGCGCTTCGGCTTCTGGCCGGCGCTGATGCAGCTGGTTGGCGACTGGCGGGATGTGCGATTGCTGTATATGCTGCGTCTCGTACTCGCGGCGATGGTGCTTCTGGCTCTGATCGCAGGTGTGGCATTGGGTCCGCTATTCGCCCTGGTTGCCCTGGGCGAGTTTCTCGGCAGGGTGTTGTTCTACAAGCTCTCGCCGGCGACCAGAGAGTTCGGAGCACTCCATGTCTGATGACACACAACTGATCTTCGTCGTCGACATCGAGCGCTGTGTCAAGTGCCGGGCCTGTGAGACCTCGTGCAAGATCGCCAATGGGGTGAATCGGGGAGATATCTTCTACCGCAAAGTACGGATCCTGGAAGGCGGCACCTATCCGCATCCCACCCGACAGTTCGTCTCCATGTCCTGCAACCACTGTACGGATCCACCCTGTGTCAGGGGCTGCCCTACCGAGGCCCGCACCAAACATCCGGAGACCGGGGTACTGATCCTCGACCAGGAAATCTGCATGGGCTGCCAGTACTGCACCTGGGCGTGTCCGTACGGCGCCATCTCCTACAATCCCTCGAAGGGTGTGGTGGAACAGTGCGACTTCTGCGCGGAGCGAAGGCAGGATGGACTGGACCCAGCTTGCGTGACGGCCTGCATGTCCGGAGCCCTGCAGTACGGCACCCGAGCGGACTTCGACATGTCCGGCTTGGCCAACAACTTTCCCGGAACCCCAGAAGCAGGCATCTCCGATCCCAATATCTATTACCGGAACCAGATGGGACCGTCCCGCCGCCTGCACAACGACGTGTACTTGAAGAGTCTCTCGGAGTATACCCCCAGCCTGTGCATGCTCTGCGGCAGCCAATGCGGTGTGATGGTAAAGACCAAGAAAGATAAAGTGGTGGACATCCGACCCAATCCCCATTGCCCCAACAACATCAGTAACAACTCTGAAGTCTTTCACCGCGAGGTGAGCGATCCCTACGCGGCCAAACTCTGCGCCAAAGGTTACAGCGCAAGTCAGGCCCTGGATGACCCGGACCGCGTCAGTACACCTCTGAAGCGGATAGGGGAGCGGGGCGAGGGGCGCTGGGAGGAGATCTCATGGGAACAGGCCTACCAGGAGATCGCGAACAGGTTGAACGGGATTCGAGAAGACCACGGCCCCCACACCCTGGTATGGATGACGGAGGATGCCTCCTATATCCCCATCCAGCAGGATTTCTGCGCGGCGTTTGGGACGCCGAATTTTCTTATGCACTCCAACCTGTGCGACGTCTCCCGCAAAGCCGGTTGTACCCTTGCCCTGGGCCACTCCCGTCCCCTGTCTGATCTGGCTCAGACCCGGCTGGCGGTGTTGTTCGGCTGGAACCTGGTGGCTGCCATTAAATGGGCACACCTTGTGCCCGACCTCATGCGGGCCCGAGAGCAGGGAGCGGAACTGATCGTTGTGGATCCGGTGTTCAGTGACACGGCCGCCAAGGCCGACCGCTGGATCCCCATCCGCCCCGGTACTGACGGCGCCCTGGCCCTGGCCATCGCCCATGTGCTGATCCGAGAGGATCTGATCGACCACGGCTTCGTGGAGTCATGGACCAAGGGGTTCGAGGAGTTTGCCGCGCAGACGGCCGCCTGGACCCCCGACTGGGCAGAGGAAATCACGGGTATCCCCGCCGCCGACATCCTCTGGCTGGCACGCAAGATCGGCACCGTGCGACCGGCGGTCATTGACGGTTGGTCGGGCCCATCCCATCGTTCCAATGGTACGCTGAACTTGTATGCAATCACCCTGCTCAATGCCCTTATCGGTATGGTGGACGAGCCCGGCGGGCTGCACATCCCTGACGAGCGACCGCACCTGAAGCACCGTCCCCCCCATCCCGACTGGCCGGAGATCCGGGAGCCGCGGGTGGACCGCCTGGAAACCTACCCTTTGGGCCACGAGTCCGGGATTTACACTGAGGTCGTCCGCGCTATGTTGGAGGGTACGCCATACCAGCCCCGAGCTCTGGTCCTCAATTTCCAGAATCCCGTGCTTTCCATCCCAGACCGCGGGCGAACGGTGCGCGCGATGCAGTCTCCGGAAATGGAACTCATTGTCTCACTGGACACCATGCTGAGTGACAGCGCGTCCCTAGCCGACTATGTGATTCCCGGCACCGTTTACCTGGAACGGACGGACCTCAACGTTTTCTGGGTCAACTTCGCTGCCATAGGGTTACGACAGCCGGTTGTAGCGCCACGTTTTGGCCAGCCCACGGAGCCCGATTTCATCATCGAACTCGCGCGTCGGCTCGGCTTGCCGGGATTTGATATGGACTACGCGGACTACCTGGACGACATGCTGCGGCGCAGCCTGGACATGAGCATTGAAACGCTGCGGGCCACCCCCGGAGCGGTGTGGGTGGGCGGGGAGACAGAGTACCGCAAGTACGCCCGGGAGACCGAGGGAAGGCCAAGAGGCTTCGCTACTCCCTCTGGCAAGGTCGAATTCCTTTCTGCCAAGCTCAAAGGGTTGGTGAATCACCGTACCGGCGGCAACTATTCAGGTTTCCCCGAGTACCTACCGCCAGAGGTGGACGTAGATGACGAGTATCCCCTCTATTTGGTCAACTGGAAACAGGCAGAGCACACCCATTCCCGCACCCAGAATAACGCCTGGCTGTCGGCGATGAAGCCAGACAACAGACTCTGGATCAATACCGTCACCGCGCGCCACCTTGACCTGGTCGAAGGGGAGGAGGTGCAGCTGGAATCACCCTTCGGGTGCGGCCGTGTTCGAGTCCACCTCACTGAGGGTATTCACCCCGATGTTGTCGGTCTGCAGCACGGGTTCGGGGCCAGGGAATTGGGCCGGAACGCCCGGGGCCGCGGTGCCTCAGACAACAGCTTCTTGCGAGCCGAGTCAGAGCGCCTGTCCGGCATGGCGATACATAAGGAAACCAAGGTGCGGGTAAGCCCTATTAACTGCTAAGATGATGTGTGTTATCGACACCATTAAGATAGCGGAAGTCCAACTACCCCGAAGCGTAATTAACCGGCCATGTTAAGGGATAGAACAACGACAGACAGGACGGCGGTATGACTCTTACTCCACTTGAAATAAACAAACAATCTGAAATACGCAAAGGGCCTCTGGTACTACTGATACTCGACGGTGTCGGCATCGGCAGGGAAGATCAATTCAACGCAGTACATCTGTCGCGAACTCCTACCCTTGATGCATTGTCTTCGAGCGGAACATTTTGTGCACTGCGGGCCAGCGGCACCGCAGTGGGGCTGCCGTCAGATACAGACATTGGGGGATCCGAAGTAGGGCATAACATCATGGGTGCCGGTCGGGTATTGCCGCAAGGTGCGACCATTGTCGAAAACGCATTCGGTAGCGAGCGCATATGGCTCGGTGCATGGAAAAGGATGATGGCCCGGCTGAAATCGACGGGCGGCGCCTTGCACCTGGTCGGGCTGCTCTCCGACGGGAACGTGCATTCCCATGAGTCTCATCTGCATGCCATGCTCAAACGCTCCGATCAGGAGGGATTAAAGAACGTCTATGTGCACGTACTGCTCGACGGGCGGGATGTCCCAGACCAGACGGCAGAGATATATGTAGACCGCCTGGAATCGGTGATGGCCAATATAAACTGCAAGTCAGACCGCGACTATCGGATTGCGTCCGGTGGTGGCCGGATGACCATCACGATGGATCGGTATGGTGCCGATTGGTCTATGGTGGCAAGGGGGTGGAATGCTATGGTACACGGGATTGGCGAACGGTTTCCCTCAGCTGCTGATGCGATCCGCCATTTTCGGCAGCGGCAGCCCGGAATCAATGACCAGTACCTCCCGGGTTTTGTCGTGGCGGAAGACAAAGATCCTCCAAAAGTGACGGATGGAGACGGTGTCATCCTTTTCAACTTCAGAGGCGATAGAGCGGTCGAGCTGACTCAAGCCTTCTGTGAAGATGATGACTTCAGTCATTTCGACCGGGGACGCATACCGGATACCCAGTTCATGGGGATGATGTTGTATGACGGAGATCTAGATCTCCCCAAGGAATACCTTATTTCACCCGAGCCGGTCTCAGGGTCAATAGGCGAGTATCTAGCGGCTACGGGGATCACGCAGCTGGCCTGTGCTGAAACCCAGAAATTTGGACATGTGACATACTTCTGGAACGGCAACAGGTCGGGGAAATTCGACGAACAACTCGAGACGTACGTCGAGATCCCGTCAGACAACGTACCTTTCGATCAGAAACCCTGGATGAAATCAGCCGAAACTGCCGACGTTGTGATAAGTTCGATCGAATACTCGAAGCACCAGTTCATTCGATGCAACTTCCCCGGTGGGGACATGGTTGGGCATACGGGCAACCTGGAGGCCACAATTATTGCTTTAGAGGCGATTGACCTTGCGATAAAGCGAATAATAGCACCGTTGGAAAAGGCAAGGGGTTGCCTCGTAGTCACGGCGGATCATGGGAATGCGGACAACATGGTCGAAAGGGATAAAACAGACAAACCACGGTTTACCCCAGACGGTGTCCCACTCTGGCGAACGGCCCATTCTCTCAATCCCGTGCCCTTCATAGTAAAGGACTACTCGGGGCATACCTACGATCTCAATACCAATTTGCACCATCCCGGCCTGGGCAACATAGCGGCAACGCTCATCGAAATCCTGGGATTTAAACCACCGGAAGATTACGAACCCAGCCTGATTCTTCGAAACGGAATGAAAGAAAAACAGGTGAAGATTGCCTGAAGGCAGGTATGTGTGTAGTCGCTTTCTACCAAGGCAGTTTGTCCCGGCGGGGACGCCGTTACCGCTTTATGTCCAGTTGCAGGATTAGTTGAGCGGTACAAAGCATGATGATTATTATTCGGACGCTTCGAAAAAGAAGAGGTAGCACGTGACAGTCAGGGTTGGAATCAATGGCTTTGGCCGGATGGGACGGCTTGGGTTTCGTGCCGGTTGGGATCGAGAAGAAGTGGTGTTTCACCACCTGAATGAGATTGCAACGGATGCAGCCGGTTCCGCGCATTTACTCAAATTTGATTCAGTACACGGCACATGGGGGGTCGAGTGCGATGCCGTTGATGAGGCGATGATTGTCGGAGACAGGCGCATCGCTTACAGCCAGAACGCAAATATCAATGAAACGGACTGGTCGAGTTGCGACATCGTGATCGAGGCGACCGGCATGCACCATAAGAAACCGGAGAGCCTGCGGGCTTACCTTGATCAGGGAGTCAAGAAAGTTATCGTTGCCGCACCAACCAACGGCGCGCTGAACATCGTATATGGTGTCAACGACGGTCTGTATGATCCGGTGAAACACGACGTGGTGACCGCGGCCTCGTGTACTACTAACTGCTTGGCTCCCGTGGTCAAGGTGATGCATGAGCAAATCGGCATCGTTCACGGCTCCATGACCACCATACACGACGTCACCAACACCCAGACCATTGTCGACAAGGGCTGCAAAGACCTGCGACGGGCCCGCGCCTGCGGTCAGTCCCTGATTCCGACAACCACAGGTTCGGCTAAAGCAATCACCAAGATTTTCCCGGAACTCACCGGCAAGTTGAATGGGCACGCCGTTCGTGTGCCGCTGCTCAACGCCTCGCTGACTGACTTTGTATTCGAGGCGGCCCGGCCGGTGACGGTAGAAGAGGTAAACGGGTATCTACGGGAAGCTGCCGAAGGTGAGTTGGCCGGCATTCTCGGTTATGAGGAGAGACCGCTGGTATCGGTCGATTATCTGAACGATCCACGTTCCTCAATTGTTGATGCACCATCCACCATGGTAATTGACCGCTCGCAGGTGAAGATCTACGCCTGGTACGACAACGAGTGGGGTTACGTAAACCGGATGATGGACATCGCCGTAAAAATCGCAAACAGTCTGTAGCTCGGTTTGGATAAGTATCCGGCTCCACACTGACGGGATAAGAACATTCATGGAAAAAAACCTGCGCAACTACCTGGTCGTGACCGGCGGTTACTGGGCATTCACCATCACCGACGGCGCCATACGCATGCTGGTGGTGCTCTATTTTCACTCGTTGGGGTACTCGCCCTTCGAGGTGGCAGTGCTGTTCCTGTTCTATGAGTTCTTCGGCATCGTCACCAACCTGGTGGGCGGCTGGCTCGGTGCACGGATTGGGCTGAATCTGACGATGCATATCGGGATGGGGCTTCAGGTAATAGCATTGACCATGCTGACCGTACCCGACGCGTGGCTGTCAGTGCCCTATGTCATGGCCGCCCAGGCTCTGTCCGGTATTGCCAAGGACTTGAACAAAATGTCCGCTAAGGCAAGTGTGAAAACACTGGCAGTCGGCGGTGATGAGTCTAAGTTGTTCAAGTGGGTCGCCATCCTCACAGGCTCAAAGAATGCGTTGAAGGGCGCCGGATTCTTCGTTGGCGCCGCACTGCTGCAATTCATAGGCTTTCGCGGCGCCCTGTGGGTGCTCGCCGGCATGTTGCTGGTGGCGCTCATCGTCACCGCTATCCTGCTGCCAACCGGTGTCGGCAAGATGAAATCGAAACCGAAATTCACCCAGGTGTTCTCGAACAAACCGGAGATCAACTGGCTGGCAGCAGCCCGGTTCTTCCTGTTCGGCTCGCGTGATACTTGGTTCGTGGTCGGGCTGCCTGTATTCCTTTATTCGGTACTCGGATGGTCCTTCACTCAGGTCGGTGCGTTTCTTGCCTTCTGGGTAATCGGCTATGGTTTCGTCCAGGCATCGGCGCCCAGGCTCCTGCAACGAAAACGTCAGCACGATGAGCTGGGCGGAAGTACCGCACGACACTGGACGTTTCTGCTTGCTCTGCTGCCTGCGGGGATCGCACTCGCCCTCTTCCAAGGTTGGGATCCTGCCCTGGTTTTGATCAGCGGACTGGTGTTGTTCGGGATCGTGTTTGCCATCAATTCTGCGGTCCATTCTTACCTGATTCTGGCATATTCGGATTTCGACAAGGTGTCGATGAATGTAGGCTTCTACTACATGGCCAATGCAGGTGGCCGGCTGACGGGAACAGTGTTGTCAGGTTGGGCCTATCAGACCTACGGGCTTGAGGGTTGCCTTTGGTGGTCTACCGCGTTCGTACTAACAGCCGGGTTGTTATCCTTCCGGTTGCCCGAAGTGTCTTCCGAACCCACAAAGATCGTTAAAGTTTAGTGCTGCGCAGAATAGCTGTTGTTCTAATCTGGCAGCGAGAGCATTTCATTTTGTAGCTTCATTGCGAACCGTCCAGTTGACCCACGGCTGATGGCTTAAGAAGCCAGCCTAAGATAAAGGCGGCTGTTCCCGCCCCGATGAGCTGTGCCACCACGAAGGCTGGAACGTGCATGGGGTAGATCCCTGAGAAGGTATCAGTGAAAGCACGGGCGATGGTAACCGCAGGATTGGCGAAGGAGGTCGATGCTGTGAACCAGTACGCCGCGGTGATAAAGAGGCCCACCGCATAGGGTACTGCCTGGGGACGAAATCTAAGCGTACCGAGGATAGTCGCTACCAGGCCGAACGTCGCTACCCACTCCGATAACCATTGGGCAGGCCCGGACCTTGCGGTGTCAGAGAGCTGAGTTAGAGGTAACTCGAACATGGCATGGGCAATGAGAGCACCAGCAAGTCCGCCAATAATCTGGACAGCTACATACATCACTGCGTGTCCTACGGCGATCTCACGTCGAATCACAAAGGCCAGTGTTACTGCGGGATTAAAATGCGCGCCCGACACCGGGCCGAAGACGAGTATCAACACCATAAGCATGGCACCGGTCGGAAAAGTGTTTCCCATTAGTGCGATTGCAACGTTTCCATCGGCGAGTCGCTCTGCCATGATGCCGGATCCGATCACAGCCGTGAGGAGTCCCATTGTGCCAAGCGCCTCGGAAAGAAGCCGTTTTATAAGAGAGAAGTTTTCCATTTCATCAGTTCATTAGTAGTTAATCTTTTTTCTGTCTACAACCCACCCACATCATATCTGACTCTATATCAATACATACTGCAGTAAAGTAGGATAATGTGATACCAAAGGAAGCACCAAGAAAAAATAGCGGCGAATTAAATGGCAATTCTACTGGGGGCAATCGCTGACGATTTTACCGGGGCCACGGATCTGGCGAATACCCTGGTTAAAAAGGGGATGAATACAGTTCAGCTCATTGGTGTTCCGGACTCGGAAAACTGGGCCGATGACGTTGATGCCGTGGTGGTTGCATTGAAAACGCGAACAATCCCCGCTCCGGATGCGGTCGCCGAATCGCTGGCCGCACTCCGCTGGATTCAACGACAGGGGGCTCGACAAGTCTTTTTCAAATACTGCTCGACCTTTGATTCCACCGATGCAGGCAATATCGGCCCGGTGACGGATGCCTTGTTAACCGGACTCGACGAGGATTTGACTATCGCTTGCCCTGCGTTTCCAACCAACGGACGGACCGTGTTCAAGGGGCACCTTTTCGTTGGGGATGAGTTGTTATCGGATTCCGGGATGCGGAACCATCCATTAACGCCGATGACGGATTCTAATCTAGTGCGCGTTCTGGGCAGACAAACAACCAGTAGCGTTGGTCTCGTGCCCCGTGAGATTGTGGCAAAAGGCGCTGAGAGTATACGCACTGCATTTTCAGCGCTTCGCGAGCAGAACGTGCACCACGCGATTGTTGATGCCGTCGATGATGCGGATCTGTTGGCCATCGGTACCGCGGTGGCAGGTTTGAAGCTGGTAACAGGAGGTTCAGGTGTGGCCCTGGGTTTACCGGAAAACTTCCGCCGCGCGGGGCTGCTCGGTGAAGCCGTCGCGCCCGAACCACCTAGGGTTAACGGTTTACACGCTGTATTGTCCGGCAGTTGTTCTATACGGACCCGGGAGCAGGTAGAAATGATGAAAAAAACCCGGCCCGGTTATTTGATCGATCCTCTTGCGCTGCACGACGGTAAAGACGTAGTAGCACATGTTCGGGAATGGGCGAAGGATCACATCGGTACAGGTCCGGTTCTGATTTATTCGTCGGCCGACGCCGATGAGGTAGGGCGTGTTCAAAATCAAATCGGCCGGGATCACGCCGGTGACCTCATCGAGCAGGCTATGGGACGTATCGCACAAGGGCTAGTCGAAGACGGTGTGCGGCGTCTGATTGTCGCCGGCGGTGAAACCTCGGGTGCTGTAGTGAAGGCACTCGGAATCAAAGCATTGCACATAGGCCCTGAGATCGATCCAGGCGTTCCCTGGACGGAAACTGTGGGTGATGAACCGCTTGCGCTGGCACTCAAATCCGGAAATTTTGGTGGCGTAGATTTTTTTGAGAAAGCATTTAAGATGCTGTCATGACCGGAGAAACAAAACTACGCGATAAAATCGCCCAACTAGGTAAATCTATCTTTGACCGTGGTCTGACTTTTGGTAGTTCGGGCAATATAAGTGCTCGTATTGACGACGGTTGGCTCATGACCCCAACAGGTTCGACTCTAGGCAGTCTCGATCCCGCCCGCATCTCCAAACTAGACGACGCAGGTGGGCACATAGAGGGTGACAAACCGACAAAAGAATCGTTCCTACATATAGCAATGTACCAGGAACGGCCTGGAACCGGTGCGGTAGTGCATTTGCACTCGACCCACTCGGTTGCGGTCAGTTGTCTTGCGGACATAGATCATACTAACGTACTGCCGCCGATTACCGCGTACTACGTAATGAAGATCGGCACGCTGCCACTGATCCCTTACTTCCCACCCGGGGACCTCGAGCTTGCCAACGCCGTCCGAGAAATGGCATCCAAACACCACGCAGTGTTGCTGGCCAACCATGGTCCGGTGGTGGCCGGTGGGTCTTTGGAGGATGCGGTCTACGCAACAGAAGAGCTCGAGGAGACTGCTAAGCTTTTCTTAATGCTGCAGGGTGCGAAGACACGATTTCTTACGGACGCCCAGGTCGCGGGTCTCAACAAGAAATTCAAATGACACGGTGAAAACGATGTTTGTGGTGACTGTAAATTTCCAGATCAAGCCCGACAATATCGTTGCTTTTAGATCCAGTATGAAGTCTCAAGCTGAAAACTCGCTGAACCTTGAATCTGACTGTCTGCGTTTCGATATCTGTTACGATCCAACCGACGATAGCAAATGCTTTCTCTACGAGATTTATAAAAACGAAGCAGCTTTTAAAGCGCACCTGGAATCGAATCACTTCAAGCAGTTTGACCAGACCGTCGCCCCATGGATCGAGTCAAAAACCGTCAACACCTGGGATCTTGCGGATTAACTTTCCAACAATAGTAAAAAGAAGAATATCAAAATCTATAGCAACTTACTGGAAACGGATCTTTAAGCGTTTACACTTTCATTCTTTCACGTATCTGGATTGCCGCGGCGCTACGCGCCTCGCAATGACTCACCGTTTTTACTGGTGACTAGATACCAGCTACTAGCTATAACCGGCTCATAGAGAATTCCGCAGCATGAGCTCGGGCGGATGCGGATTCATATATATTTGGTTGTTGATGTACTCAACGGGATTCCGCCTGAAATGGTGACGCAGGAGCGTAATCGGGACGATCAACGGCAGGTGACCGAGGCGGTACTGTTCGATTGTCTGCGTCAGCTCCTGCTTGTCCGATTTGTCCAGCTCTTTTTTCAAATATCCTTGAATGTGTTGCAATACATTAGTGTGAGCACGCCGGGTAGCCGGTTTTTTTAACACTGCCATAAGATTCGAAACGAATCGTTGTGCTATTTCCTGTGTCGACTCTTTGCCTATATTGGCGACCAGTTTCCCCATTGCCTGGTGGCCTCTCTGTCCATGGGCAAGGACGATGAGCTTGTGTCGGGTATAGAATTCGATCACTCTGGCAGGGGTAACACCTTTTGCTACTAGATCCTGCCAACGGCGATAGACGAAGACCCGCTCTACAAAGTTTTCACGCAATACCGGATCGTTAAGCCGGCCTTCCTCTTCTACCGGAAGGTCGGGCAGGAGCTCCATGATCCTTTTTGCATAGACCCCGATTCCGTCGCGTGATGGCATCGCTGAACTTTTGGGATACAGCTTGACTCTTTCCATGCCGCAACTTGGGGATCTGCTTTTGAAGATATAACCGCTTACCTTAGCAAGCCGGGTTGCCATCGAATCGGCAAACTTAGCAAGGTCTTCTGTCACATCCAGGGTCTCATCTTTAACGCCCAACGCCCTGTAGTTATTGGCCGTCCCAACAAGTTTTATAGGTTCTCGAGGGATACCCATCCCTATACCCACTTCTGGGCAGATGGGTACAAACGTGACGTATGGTGCAAGTCTGTCCGTTATGAATCGGTCGCGCTTGTGTCCACCGTCGTACCTGACCTCTTCACCGAGTAGGCAACTGCTGATTCCGATTTTTATCTTACTATGTCTTTGCATCGGGTATGGTTAGGAAATACACCACGGTGCTAGTGTGGTTCCGACGGAATTTTAGGTTACTCGATAACCCCGCTCTGTATAGCACTTGTTTGAACGCGGACCAGGTTATACCAGTGTACATTTATTGCCCGCAAGAGGAGGCATTTTGGGAACCGGGCGCAGCCTACAAATGTTTCTTGCTCATAAAACTCATGTGTTAGTCGTTAAAAATCTGTTTAGCCTCAAAAAAAGCCCAA
Source organism: Arenicellales bacterium (assembly GCA_030066885.1). Classification (GTDB taxonomy): domain Bacteria; phylum Pseudomonadota; class Gammaproteobacteria; order Arenicellales; family JAANXG01; genus JAHEKE01. The sequence goes on from JASJAT010000021.1 coordinate 27,802, forward strand.
GCCTTCCATGGCAGGCCAAGTGTCGGAGCTGTCGGTTGACACAGGTTTAGGGGAGGGGAGATACCTGTATCAGGGGTACCGACGGCTCCAGCTTTGATAACCGGGTTAGTA
>JASJAT010000167.1 GCA_030066885.1 Arenicellales bacterium
ATATTGGCAATATCGATGCAGAAGGATTTTTGAAAATAACGGATCGAATGAAGGATGTCATCAAGTCAGGCGGTGAGTGGATTTCTTCGCTCATGTTGGAGGACATTGTATCCACTCATCCTGCCGTGAGTGAGGTAGCGGCGATCGGTATGCCGGACGAGCGATGGGGGGAGCGGCCGATGCTGTTGATCGTGTTAGCGGAACAATCAGCTCAACAAGTAACTGCCGATGTCATTCTGCAGCATGTGAAAAAACATGTAGATCGGGGTGAGTTATCTAAGTGGGCAATGCCAGACCGGATCGAATTCGTGGAGGCTATTGCTAAGACCAGTGTGGGTAAAATCGACAAGAAGCTTCTGCGCGAGCAGTACTTGTAGTAGTAGTAAAGTACAAAGTTGAAAGTAAAAAGTGGGTGCTCGCGATGACCGGGTTTGCTTTTCCGGGCCGGAACTACCTGGCCATTTGTGAGACACAACACTAGTAAATACCCGCTTCTAAACCCGCTGCCATGGTCATGCCCAACTCTTCGCACTTTTCCAGGAAACTTTGTTGAAATTTGCCTCGACAAACCAAAGTATCTTGTACAGCCCGCCAACGTAGTCCTGCGGTAATTTTTTCAACGGCGATGCGCGTGCCGGTCCCGTCCATTCCAGCTTTGATGTAAAGCGCGTAAGGCAGTGCTTGTGTCTTTTCTAGACAGGGGTAGTAAATCCGATCGAAAAAGTCTTTTAACGCCCCGCTCATGTAGCCAAAATTTTCAGTGGTGCCCAATATGATACCGTCAGCTTTGAGCACGTCCTCCGGCCCTGCTTGCAGTGGCGGGATATGTTTTACGGTTACGCCGTCGATGTCTTCATGGGTAGCGCCGCGCACAACTGCCTCCAACAATAGCTCCGTGTTGGGCGAGGGAATATGCGCCACTATCAGGAGTTGTTTCTCATCGTTAGGCATAGAGCTATTCTAACAAACGTCCATACCATGGGTTTGGGCGCTCTCGTAGAGACGCCGAGGGCAGGCGCGCCAAGATATAGCTGAATTCTAGTTGACAGGTTATTTCCGGGCGCGACGGGTAGACCCAGAAACTGATTTTTTTGAGAGTTGCGCGGTACAATGTACGCTTGAGGCCGAATGTTGAGGATGCAGCGTTGGTAATCTATCCGGACATAGAGATACTAGACGGGCAATGCGTGAGCTTATCGCGCGGTGGCTTCGGTGATCCCGACGTTTTCGACATCACCCCGGCGGAAGCGGCAATGGAATTCGAGCAAGCGGGGGCGAAGTGGTTGCACATAGTCGATCTCGATGGGGTATTTCAAGGTGGTCGGCACAACGCGGATATGATTTGTGAAATCATCAAGGCGTCCGACATTCCAGTCCAAGTCGCTGGGGGTATCCGTACCATCTTTGCAGTGCACTGGTGGTTTGAGCACGGAGCGGAACGGATTGTATTAGGTACTGCCGCGGTCAAAGATCAACCCCTTGTGGTTGAAGCCTGCGCCCGTTATCCGGAGAAAGTCGTGGTAAGCGTTGACGCGCAGGATGGCTATGTCATGATCGAAGGGTGGCGGACCCGAACGGCGTTTACGGCGATCGAGTTGGCGCGCTACTTTGAACAAACAGGAGTGGCCGCGATCATATACACCGACATTGACCGCTATCAGAATCTACCGGAGAGTAGTTTTGCTGCCACGACAGAGATGGGTACCGAGTTGAAAGTGCCCATAATATCTACCGGTACCGTGTCCAGCTTGAACGATATTTCGAGTTTAAAGTATTTGCCAAATATTTCAGGCGTGATCATCGGGCGTGCACTTTTTAACAAAGTTTTTACGTTGGAAGAGGCTCTCGCTATAGCCAGCTAACACAGCGACGCGACAATAAATTGACCTTAGTCATGGCTAGACCACCCACTTGAGCGGCCGTGGCAACCCCGAAAGTTGTAAAGATAAAAGTTGAAAGTTAATAGAACTGTCTTCAAGAGCCGTTTTGGGTTTTATAGTGTACTTTTTACTTTCAACTTTATACTTTTAACTCTTTTTCTCCATATCGAGCGGTGTATTCGGGGTCGTCGTGTGCAGGTCGCGAACACACGCGTCGTAACATCGGTTCGAAGAATTCCAAGGGAAGAGTATCGTACTCGGGATCGAAACAATTTTGGTCATAGTTTTCGCAAAAATGTACGGTATCGTTGTACCACTGATGGTTCTTGTACAAGTCTCGCGCGTTCCGATCCCCACCAAGGTGGTGGACATAGTAGTACATCTGGAACAGCCCGTGGTGTTTGATGATCCAGTATATTTTTTCCGATACAAAAGGTCGTAACACAGCCGCAGCGAGTTCACTATGAGAACAAGGAGCTAGATCGTCACCGATGTCATGCAACAATGCTGCAATTACCATTTCTTCGCTTTCACCCGCGCGGTACGCACGTGTAGCAGACTGCAAAGAGTGTTGCATGCGTGTCAATTCATAACCGCATGGAATGTCCAGTCGTTTAAGAGCGGCGAGCAGTCGATCGGGCAGCCCAGCAATATACTGCTGCTCTAGTTCTTCAAGGTACTCGTATTCCTCCTTTGTTCCCTTATCCATTTCAGTGAAAGATACTTTTCGCATGCCAGGTCCTCAACGAAAGTTAATGTGCCTTACTATGTTAATAAACTAAGTGTATCTAAACGACTCTCGCAAGATCCACAGCTAGCCTGCATATCGTACTAGCGAACTCACACCATTGCAGTCGAGGGTCGTCTTTTCGTCCCGTGAATCGCCTGTGAAGCGATGGCACCGACTACGATCACTCCGCCGGCGATAGTATAAAGAGTGGGAATTTCATCAATTACCAGCCACACCCATACGGGTCCCAGAACCACTTCCGTCAACGACAATAACACCATCTCCGCAGTTGGAACATAGCGTGACCCTGCGGTGAACAGGATCAGCCCCAGGCCTACTTGCACAACACCGAGCGAGGTGCAAAGTGCCAGATCACGAAGTGAGATAATAAAGGTCATTTCTTTGGTCAGCATCATCACCGAACCTATCACCATCGCCCACAAGCCGGCCCAGCATACCGCTGGAGTCATGTCCGTGTTCCTTCCTTTGCGTAGCGCCACTGCGAACACCGCAAACGAAGTTGCCGCACCAAGGGCAAAGAGGTTGCCAAGCAGCGTACCTATTCCGATTGCTTCTATCACCATGATCGCCACACCGCCGGTAGCGACACTCATATAAATCCATGTGCTGAGGCGTACCTTCTCCTTCAATATTATTTGACCCAGTATGGCGGCAATGAAAGTCGAGCACGCAAGAACGAATAATGCGTTGGCTACAGTTGTGTGGGTGATGGCGAAAATCCAGCAGGAAAATCCCATAGACAATATCATGCCAGCGATACAACCGGTTTTTCCCGCGCGTTTGAATACTTTTAAGACCTGATGTTTGTTTTTGATGACAAGATAAAGCGATAGAGTTACCACCAAAAACAGCGATCGATAAAAAAGTATCTGCCACTCGGCAACATTTTCCGTCAACCGGATGATTAGGCCGGCGAAACTCCAACACGTACCGGCCAGCAGCACTAGGGTGACGCCTCTAGCGTAGTTTGAAGAATACTCCGTTGTCGTTACGTCGGACTTCACTTATCAAGCGATCCAGTAACCTAGTAAAAAGTACAAAGTAAAAAGTATAAAGTTGGAAGTAAAAAGCGAAATATACAAACTCAAAGCAACAGGTTCTTTGAACTTTAAACTTTCATTCTTTTAACTCATTAGATTACCACGCCCGCTGACGAAGCCTCGCAATGACAATGATCTAAGGTACCTGGCTTGATCTAAATCTGTTAGAAATTTACAACACTGCGAATAGATTCACCCTTATGCATCAGATCGAACGCGTTGTTGATATCTTCGAGCGGCATAGTATGAGTGATCAAATCGTCTATGTTGATTTTGCCCTGCATGTACCAATCGACTATTTTGGGAACTTCGGTCCGTCCTTTTGCTCCACCAAATGCCGTACCTCGCCATACTCGCCCCGTTACCAATTGAAACGGGCGCGTACTGATTTCCTGTCCTGCACCGGCAACTCCGATAATGACCGATTCACCCCAACCCTTATGACAACATTCGAGTGCTTGCCGCATAACGTCTACATTGCCAATGCACTCAAAACTGTAGTCGGCCCCGCCTTTCGTGAGGTCAACCAGATGAGCCACCAAGTCTCCTTCAGCTTCCTGGGGATTGACATAGTGCGTCATACCGAACTGTTCCGCCAGGTTCCGTTTGTTAGGGTTGATATCGACACCGACGATAATATCCGCGCTAGCCAAACGAAGGCCCTGGATTACGTTGAGCCCGATCCCGCCAAGACCGAAAACCACACAATTGGCGCCCGGTTCCACCTTTGCCGTGTTGATCACCGCACCGATTCCTGTGGTAACTCCACAACCGATGTAGCAAACCTTATCAAAAGGCGCATCTTCTCTGATTTTAGCGGCAGCGATTTCAGGTAAAACGGTGAAGTTTGAAAACGTTGATGTTCCCATATAGTGAAATATTTGATCTTTCCCCATGAAAAACCGGCTGGTGCCATCGGGCATCAGACCTTGACCTTGAGTCACTCGGATCGCCTGACACAGGTTGGTTTTGCCACTGAGGCAATATTCGCACTGTCTGCATTCCGGGGTATATAAAGGAATTACATGGTCCCCCTTTTTAAGGCTGGTGACATTGGGTCCGACATCAACGACGACACCGGCACCTTCGTGACCCAACACCGCTGGGAACAGTCCTTCCGGGTCGGCACCGGAGAGGGTGAATTCATCGGTATGGCAAACACCAGTGGCTTTGATTTCAACGAGAACCTCTCCCTCCTTGGGGCCGTCTAGCTGAATGGTTTCTATGCTCAATGGTTCACCGGCTTTATGCGCCACTGCTGCTCTGGTTTCCACGTCGTATCTCCTCTCGGTGGTCGACTATTTTCGGGTGGGCGATTGTTTCAATGTCTAGCAAAGAAGGCAAGATCCCAGGGCTACAGTGTTTGGTATTTGACTGATAGAAGGAATGGGGCTAACGATTGCGCTCAAAGGTTGGATTAGTTTGATGAACCGCTGCCCCTGATGAAACCTATACAAGATAATCTTGTGATAGCATCAGACGATGGAGAGATGGTTCTTAGAAGGGTTTATAGGCTCGGAAGAAGTGATTGGGCAACTCCCTCTCACAACGTTTCCTTTTAGGGTTGGTCGACGGGAGGGGCTCTCTTTCACTGTGCCCAGACTCGACGTATCGCGCGTTCACGCGGAGTTCGACCAAGTGGCGGGCAGCGTCATTCTGAGGGACTTGGGGAGCACCAACGGAACTTACGTCAACCGAAGGAAGCTTAAGAGTGATGTTATTCTACAGGACGGTGACGTCATCCACTTCGCCAACCTCGAACTGAGGCTCATCAAACAGTCCATACCGAGTACGGACACCTCGAAGACCCTGGTTGGAATGGAAACGCTGTCTGAAAAGCTTGGGCCGGGAATTCGAGAACTCCAGGAACTGCTAGACAGTCGTGCGGTAACCGCGGTGTATCAGCCTATCGTGACGGCAAATCAAGCAGACGTCTACGGTTACGAGATCCTGGGCAGAGGCACACATGCTGCACTTCCGCGTGATCCAAGCCCTTTATTCGAAATCGCCGCGACTGTAGGCAAGGCTGTTGAGCTAAGCGAACTATTCAGACAATATGGGCTGGATACCGCGGCAACTTTCCCTAACGAGTACAAATACTTTATTAACATTCATCCTGAGGAGCTGACATCGTTGTCACGTCTGCTCGCCAGTATCGAAGAGCTGCGTAGTCGCTATCCACAACTTTTACTTGTGCTCGAAGTTCATGAGCAGGCTGTATCCGATATTGGGCAGATGAAAAGCTTTGGGGAAGAGCTCGCCCAGATGGGTGTGGAACTGGCTTATGACGACTTTGGCGCAGGACAGGCAAGAATGCTGGAGTTGGTCGATGTGCCCGTGGGTTATTTAAAATTTGATATCTCCTTAATTAGCGACATAGACAGAGTTCCACAGGCACATCGTGAAATGGTTTCCATGCTGCTTACGTTGGCCAGAAGAATGAACATCTCTACCTTAGCGGAGGGCGTAGACCGAAAAGAAGAAGTGGAGGTATGTAAGGAGTTGGGTTTTGATTATTTGCAGGGATACCACTTCGGGCGCCCCGTGCGGAGTATCTTGCAAGGGTCATAGACTTCGATTTTTGATTCAACAATTGGAGATGGGTCGATGACTACCGAGCACGAATTTTTTTTGGAAGGTGGCTGTACGTGTGGTGGCTTGCGGTACGGCCTTATGAGCAAACCAATGTTTGTTCATTGCTGTCATTGCCGTTGGTGTCAACGTGAAACCGGTGCCGCTTTCGCACTCAACGCCCTGATCGAGGCCAGTCGCGTTGTTTTAATCAGAGGTGTGCCCAATGTGGTCAAGATACCCTCAGATAGCGGGCTGGGGCAGAAAATTGCTCGTTGTCCTGATTGTGCCATAGCAGTGTGGAGTAACTATGCCGGGGCAGGTGATGCGTTACATTTTATTCGTGTTGGGACACTAGACGATCCGGACCGCTTGCCTCCCGACCTCCATATTTATGTATCATCGAAACAACCTTGGGTTGTATTGCAACCAAACACACCCGCCGTGCCAGAGTACTATGACCGCAACGATTACTGGCCGGCAGAAAGCCTTGCGCGTCGTCGCGCGTTGCTGGGACCGGAATAATGAGGGCAAAGGATACCTGATCAGTGTTTACAGTCTTAATCTTTTGTATGCATGTAGATCAGCAAACCTAGAATGAGAAATATTATCAATAACTTGCGACGCGGCGTGGTTCGGGAACGATTTCCCGTTCAATACAGGTAATACTCGATCGAGCGGCGCACGCCGATCAAGAGGAAGGGAACTTCGCTTTACCAGCGCGGCGAGGTGTTTGGTTATCCATTGCAACGTTGGTCATCGGGATCCAAGAAAGTAGTTTCTAACCATTAATCGGAGGACAGTTATGGCGAGTATTCCCCCTAAAGTAGAAATCGATTCAGTGGAAAGGATGACGATAGGTAATGGTGATAAATTTTCTGCGTCCATCGGAAGAATTGGGACTCATTTAGGAATGACAAAAATCGGCTGTACGGTGGTTGACCTTGAACCGGGTAAGCGGGCTTGGCCGCATCATTTACACTATGGCCAGGAAGAATTGTTCATCATTCTTGAAGGCGAAGGCACACTTCGTTATGGCGATGGCGAGTACCAGATACACGAAGGTGAGATTTTCTTCGCGGGAACAGGCCCAGGGACAGCGCATCAAATCGTAAATACTTCCGGATCTAGATTGAGATATCTTGCGCTGAGTTCGATGGATGATCCCGAGATATGTTACTACCCGGATTCGAAGAAGTATGGCGCTTACTGCTGGCGTGAAGACGGAACCGGCGTGCGCTTCTTAGCTCGCGATGACTCGAGCGTCGACTATTTCGATGGTGAGTAGTCAGCCTTGCCGTCAGTATTCATTTCTAAAAGTGTTGATGCTCCATCATGACTGACCGCGTAAAAATTATCTATTTTTCGGACATGTTGTGTGTTTGGGCTTATGTGGCGCAAATCCGCATAGATGAATTAATTAAAAACTATGGTCGGAAAATTCAGGTGGAAAACCATTTCATTTCGATTTTTGGATCCACTGAGAAGCGTATCGGACAGGGGTGGAAAGACAGAGGGGGCTTCGAAGGTTTTGCAGATCACGTCGGTAGTGTCGCCGACCGATTCGATCACATAAAGATTAACCCGGAAGTTTGGCGGTCCTGTATCCCTAAGACGTCCTTGAACAGCCACTTGTTCGTCAAGGCGGTGCAGGGTCTGGAGGGCAAGGAGGCATCGTCGACCGGTGAACGGACATATGCCGGGCGAACCGTGGAGGAAGAATTGATCCAGAGAATACGCTGCGCGTTTTTCGAGAACGCAAGGGATATCAGCCAAATGTCTGTCCTGTTTGATATCGCTGAGCAGCTCGGTTTACCGGCCAGCCGCATCAACGACCAAATTCTGAGCGGTGCCGCAATGGCCGCCCTGTATGAGGATTTCGAGCTGCAATCAGCATTCCATCTGGAAGGGAGTCCGTCATTTTTAATGAATGATGGAAGACAGAAGCTGTACGGAAACGTTGGGTACAGGGTATTGGATGCAAACGTCGCTGAGCTGTTAAACAACCCAGTCAGTGAAGCCAGCTGGTGTTGAGCACGCCAGTTGATTAATTCATAGAAGATACGTAGATCTAACTCAAGCAGTCCTGGAAAAAAGATCCAGGCAATATTTCAAAGAGCGGAAACACAACACGCCCGACCGCAAATACTTACGTCTTTACTCTTAAGTCAAGGGCTCTAGCAATTCTACTTTGTAGCCGTCTGGATCTTCGACAAACGCAATCACTCGGGTTCCATGTTTCATAGGTCCGGCAGGCCTGGGGATATTGGCACCTTCTTTTTCGAGCGCCGCACAGGCGGCATAAACGTCAGGCACTTCGAGTGCTATGTGGCCCCAACCTGTGCCGATCTCGTAAGGTTCTTCTTGGTCCCAGTTGTAGGTGAGTTCGAGTACGGTACTGGCCTCTTCGGGGCCATAGCCAATGAATGTATTTGTGAATTTTCCTTCAGGGTACTCTTTTTGACGCAGGACACGCATTCCCAACAGACGGGTGTAGAAATCTAGAGATTTTTCAAGATCCCTGACACGAATCATAGTATGGGCCAAACGATATTTGGGGGTGACATCGGTATTCACAACACTTATTCCTTTGGGTGATAGGGCCACTAATATTAGATTCTTTTCTCGATTTGAATCAACATGCCGACGTTTGATTCAAATCGGTCTCTTTGAACTTCTTTTGGGTTCCAGGAAAGAGAGGCGCTTAAATAAGATCGTCATTCCGGCGTGCTTTCAGCTGGAATCCATGTTGTTCGTATTTTAAGATCCCCATTTCTTTGCGGGGACTACGCCTGGATTCCCGCTAACAACATGCGGGAATGACGTTATCTAAAAGAGCGATCATCCCGGCGTGCCGACCTAACTCCTCCCCACCTACCAAGGCTAATCAATAAAGTACTTGTCGTCGAACGTAAGCAACCATAGTTTGCGGTCAATCCATAACCTATTTCGATTCATATGCAAAGCGAAACTCGCCCGCCAACATGATGGTCCTGTACGGGGTATTTTGCTGTTACACTAGGGCCAATTATTTAGGAGATGGAGATTGAACATGCCCAAGATTCCCAAACTTTCTCATCGATTTGACACTGATTCGAGCGGCAACCTGGATGCCATTGCCAGCCTAAAGACGCGACACGCGCGCGCCCGGGCATTGGCTGACAGTATCACTGCGCTGAACATGGCCGGTACACTCAAAGAGAACATCAACGAATTGGCTTGGATGATAGTACTCGAGATGAAAGACTGTGATGCAATCATCACCGCTATGGATGAAGACAAGGACAAGGCCGGTTACGACTTCACCGAAGTGAGCAAGGACTTTCGCTAGTCCAATCGCTAATTATTTACTTATTGCAAGATGCGCACCTAAACCCACCAAAATGCCGCCTCCAGTGAAGCGCAATAAACGGGTTTTGATGTGACTCTTGTTCAGACTAGAGACCACCTTTGAAGTGAAGCAGATCGCTACAACATCGGCAAGCGTAAAGGCGACGTTGACAAACCACCCAAGTAGTAAAAGTTGTAACCATACGGGTCCCATTGCTGGGTCAACGAATTGAGGTAGGAACGCGATAAAAAACAGCGCGGTCTTGGGGTTGAGGACTTCGACAATAACACCTTCACTGAAGAGTCGAGGGGCACTTTTACCACCATTGATCACCATCGGCGAGGTAGCGTTTGACGCGCGTATGATGTTTATTCCGAGCCATATCAAATAGATGGCTCCGGCTATTTTAACTGCAGTGTACAATTCTGGTACGTAGTTAAATATCGTCGATAGCCCCAAAGCAGCCGCAAGCACATGCAACATTCCACCAATGTGTAAACCCGCGGCGGCCATAAGTGCCTTAGCACGCCCATGCGTCATGGTCTGCGATGCGGAGAAAAGCAAGGCGGGACCGGGCATGATCGCAAATATTGCTGTCGCCGTTAGAAACGGAATCAAGTGTTCAGAGGAAGCAAGCATAGATTTTTATCTCAATCGGGCCAGTATTATACTGTCCCCGGTTCCCCCACCTCACGATCGGTTTTCTGTAGGAGCGGTGCGCCCTCGCCGTGACGATCCTCCCCATACCCGGTCAGTAAGTTAGATCAGCAAAGACCGTTGCAAGAACCAGTAGCTCCCGATTGCGGCAATGACGATCGATATGGGGATAGTGATTACCGAACGGTACCATGGCCTGTCACGAAACCAAAAACCGACCAGCAGGAAACAAACAACTATCACTGTAATCTGACCCAATTCAACGCCGAGGTTGAACGACACGAGTGCGGTAACGAAGTATGCGGGTGAGATGCCTACTTCGGATAACACTCCTGCAAAACCCAAACCGTGGAGTAGTCCAAATCCAAACACGATTACAGGGCGCCAGCGCTGTAATTTATCGGTGAAGATATTTTCAACACAGACGTACACGATCGACAGAGCGATCAATGGCTCGACTATGGATGGGGGTAAATCGACTACACCGGTGGTGGCGAGCGCCAGGGTAATAGTGTGTGCAATCGTGAAGCTTGTTATTTGAAACACAAGAGGACGCATGCGGGTGCTGAGTAAGAATAAACCAACCACGAACAGAATGTGATCCAATCCTTTGGGCAGAATGTGGGTGAAACCGATAACAAGGTAGTTCCAAAAGACGAATACGGCGCTTTGCGTTAAGTTGCCGGTTACTGGAATTGGATCGGTTGCTTTACCTTTAATGAGGTAGACAGAGTATTCGTCATCCGAGCCCTTTTCACCCACGCGAACGATATTAGCGCCAAAGTTCTCGTCCCAGGACCATACGATATGTCTTGTACCCGCGGCTAAAGAAGCGCCCAAACCAATCTTGGACGAACGGGCAAGATCGGTGTCGCCTACCTCGGGGATTGTTAGTGAAGTGACCTCAATGGTGAGCCGAGCTCCATTTTGGTTGTGGATACTGATTCCCTGCAAGAATTTGGTCTTGAAGGTTTCGAATTCCCGCTCGAGTTGGTAAGGTGGAAGTGCTCGAAGTTCATCATATATTGTGGCGTTTCGAGATTCAGTCGTATCGTTGTGGTCAGGCCCAATTTCGGCGATGAGCGCCTCCAGATTGAGTGTTATTTCGAGCTCTGCTTGGCTTGGCTCACTGAATGATAGTTCGACAATCGCCGGTCGGATTTCGTGCGCCCACGTTACCTGTGTATAACAACACAACGACAACAATATTAAGAAGAGAGGACCTGCTGGCACTTTGTGTTGACTTGACTGTGAACGACAAGAAAGAAGATTATGAAAGGGTCTTCCGATATTTGTTTCGACTATGGAAATCCGCCGTATGTGTCGCCTCTGGGCTTCGATATATCTCTCACTACTCTTTCCACTGAGCGCCGTTGCGCATGAGTTCTGGATCGAACCTACGCGTTACAGGCTTGAACCTTCAGAAAAAATTGTGGCTAACTTGCGAGTGGGACAATATTTTAAAGGCAATACTTTTTCGTTTGTTCCCGAAAAGTTCGTGGAGTTTAGCGTAATAGACGCCAGCGGAAAACGACCCGTTAACGGGAGACTAGGTGATTTACCTGCAGTCAACGAACCCAGTCTCAGGACAGGCTTACACATTCTGGTTCATCATTCTACTGTTAATACTCTGACGTATTCTGATTTTACAAAGTTTGAACGTTTCGCACGCAAAGAAGGTAACGCCTGGTTGCTAGATGCCCATAAACAGCGAGGGCTATCTCGTAGTAACGTCACAGAGGCCTACACACGATATGCGAAAGCCCTGGTTTTGGTAGGAAACGACGATGGCCAAGACGAGTGGGTCGGGATGCCGTTTGAGATTGTTACAGAGACCAATCCTTACGCTGACTCATCCAGCGGCGCAATATTCGTAAGGTTGCTGTGGAATGGACGAGGGATGGCTGACAAACAGGTTTCCATTTTTCGAAAACATGGTGGTTGTGAAGCGACGAGAACAACGGTACTCACTGATACCGAAGGTCGTGCGTCGATTCCACGAGAACCGGGCGGGCGTTTTTTACTCAACTCGGTACATGTGGTTGAATCTCCAGCGGGGTCACTCAATACCCGGACCATGTGGCAAAGCTTCTGGGCTTCTAC
>JASJAT010000168.1 GCA_030066885.1 Arenicellales bacterium
ATCGATCCACAAATTCCGCTCATTTTCGGTACCGGTGTATTAACTGGGTATACCTTCACCGCGGCGCGGGGCAACCTAACCAGCCTGTCGCCGGAGAGCGATGCTTTCCTGGACAGTAATGCGGGAGACTACTTTCCTGCTTTCATGCGGTTGCACGGCATCGACCATCTTGTACTCTACGGACGCAACGCACAGTGGACACTGTTGGACATCCACAAAGGTGAGATATCGTTCAAAGATGCCACACCCTATCTGGGTTTGAACAACGCCGATCTTACCGCGGCAATTGAGCGTGATCTCGACTGCAAAGAACGCGTCGATATGGCCATGGCACGCATAACCAGTGCCGGCGAAAATCAGGTGCTCTGTGCGGGCATTATGGCGGGGCCCAAAGCTATATGGGCACGCGGTGGGACAGGCGCCAAGATGGGTGCGTTGGGATTGAAGGCGATCACGATACGGGGAAAACCGGGTAAGCCAGAAGTCTCTAAGCAGTTCCACCAAGACAACCGGCAACTGGGTAAACAAATCCTTGCATCCAGCGTCGTTCGCAACGCCCTTAAAACTGTCGGTACGCCGTTCCTCTACAAACCCAGCCGGTTGCTGGGGGCTATGGGAACCATGAACAACCAGCACACGACCTGGGTCGATAAACTCGACGCGGATCAACTGGACGAATATCGCACGGGAATGGACGGCTGCTTTAAGTGTCCGGTGTATTGCCGACCGCAAAACGACATGACACCGGGCGCCGAAGGCGGATGGGGTGCGGCGTCGCTCAAAGGGTTGAAAGGCAATGCGAGTTACGGCGCCGACCAAACGGTGAAGAAAGTGGGGTCAAACCAAAGTATCCCGCATAAAAAGGAATACGACCGCTACGATAAAGGCGATGGACCGGAATACGTGACCTTGGGTAAGTTTGGCCCGAATATCGGTATGGAGGAGCCCTGGCAGGTGCTACGGCTCAACAACATTCTCAATGATCTCGGTCTCGACTCAGCCAGCACAGGCAGCGCTATCGGTTGGGCTATGGAGTTGTATCAAACCGGGGTCATCGACAAAGAAACGACGGGCGGTCTGGAACTGACCTGGGGTAATTACCCCGTCGTGGAAAAACTGCTTTTTATGACCGCGGCGCGGGAGGGATTTGGCGATGTTATCGCTGACTCCGCGAAGGCAGTGGCTACCGGCAAGTATCCGGAGCAAGCCTTGCGTTCCCGCATGGCGGTGAAAGGTTTGTTTCAGTCAGATCCTCACGACAGCCGCATTCTGAAAGCATTTGCGCTGGGGTTGGCGGTGGCCACGCGGGGTATGGATCACTTGCGAAACCGGGTGACGCTAGAGATAAACGCCCGCATCAATGATGACAAGGCCTTCAAGACCGAACTTTACGGAGGCGAAGTCGCGGCCGAGCCCAATGAGTATAGGGGTAAAGAATACGCCGTACGCCGGTGCGAAGATGTCTTCGCGGTGGGAGACTCCGTCGGCATGTGCCGCTTCGATACCAAGCTGTTCAATTCCCCAACCTTACCGGGGTGCGAGGAATTCGCCCTGCAACTACAAGAACTGACCGGCATATCCTTGGATGCCGACCAGCTGTATGAGATCGGACGCAATATCACCGCGTTGGAGAGGATGATCAATGCTCGTCGTGGACTTAAAGCGGAAGACGACACGCTACCGGATCGGTGGTTCGATGAACCCAACGACGCGGGTCCGTTTCAAGGTGAAAAAGTCGATCGCGCGGAGTTCGCGGCGATGAAACGCCGGTTTTATGAAGTCTCGGGCTTCAACGACCGCGGACTGCCCAGTACGGAGTGGCATGAACAACTGGCCCACGTGGCAACGGGTTTTGCCGTGACAGTCGGACTGCCCAACATGCCGGGATTCAAGCAAACGCAAATCGTGATCGACCAGCCACCGGCAGATATTGAGGGATTGCGAACCCAGGTCAAGCAGCTGTTTCCGGAAATCAATGAATATTTGGATGACCTTTCTCTTGGTGTAAGCGTGAACGATGAACTATTGGTCAAGGGCGAGCAGGGACGAAAACTACAGAGTGGCGACCACGTCGAGTTTGTACCGGTAATCTCCGGCGGGTGAGGGCTGCCCAACGCCAACTTGGCATCGGTTAGTAAGGGGGCAGATGAACCTGAACGATGTAGGGGTTAACTTTGATGAAGTGCCGGCCGAGTTCAATGCCGCTACCTATTTCGTCGACCGTCACCTGCAAGAAAATCGTGCTGAGAAAATAGCGTTCATTGATGATCGCGGTCGATACAGTTATGCGGAGTTGGCGGATAAAGTAAGCCGGGTTGCCAATGTCTTAAAGGGGCTTAGCCTGCGTCAAGAAGCACGTATCGCATTGGCCATTCTAGACAGTGTGGAGTTCCCAGCGGTTTTTTGGGGGGCTGTCAAGGCGGGGATTATTCCGATGTGCTGCAACACCCTGCTGACCACGGAACACTACCGCTATATCCTGGGACGCGGCCGCCCCCAGGCTTTGATCGTAAGTGAGCCTCTACTCGATCGCTTTCTCACCATTCTTGATGAGCTCCCGACTATAGAAGATGTACTTGTCGTCGGTGAAGAAGGGCGCGGATACCCCCTCTTGGGGGACTTGATGGCGTCCGCAACAAACGCATTTCAGGCGGTTGAGACCAGTCGGGACGACGTTGCGTTTTGGCTCAACTCGTCGGGCTCGACCGGCAATCCCAAGGGGGTCAAACATCGTCACGCCAGTCCTTATTGGGGGTCCAAGCTATTCGGGCGGCAGATTCTGGGCATCCGCGAAAATGACTTGATGTTCTCTGCCCCAAAATTGTTCTTTGCTTACGGCATAGGCAATGCCAATTTCTTTCCGCTGGACGTCGGTGCAACCGCTGTGTTGATGGCTGAGAGACCAACACCACAATCCGTGATGCGCGTCATGCATGAACACAACCCCACCATATTCGGCGGCGTGCCTACCTTGTATGCAGCCTTGTTAGCGGATAAGAGCAATACGCCGGAAGCAGGGTCGGACCGGCTAAGGGTATGCATTTCTGCGGGTGAGGCTTTGCCTGAAGAAGTGGGGATAAGCTGGCGGCAACGGTTTGGCGTAGACATTCTCGATGGTGTCGGCTCGACTGAAATGATGCATAACTTTTTAAGTAACAGGCCCGGCGACGTCCGCTATGGAACTTCCGGCAAGATGATTCCCGGTTATGTGGGAAAGCTGGTGGACGGCAATGGTAGTGAAGTCGAGCGGGGCAACCTGGGGGAGCTGGTCGTCAAAGGGCCGACCGCCGCCGACGGCTATTGGAACGACCGGGTGCGATCTATTAAAACGTTTGTAGGGCCCTGGATCTACACCGGTGACAAATATATACAAGACGAACAGGGCTACTACCACTACTGTGGTCGCTCAGACGATATGTTCAAATCAGGCGGTAACTGGGTGTCGCCTTTCGAGGTCGAGTCCGTGCTGATTACTCATGACAACGTGCTGGAAGCAGCGGTTGTGCCCTGTGCGGACAAACACGGCAATCTGAAACCTAAAGCGTTTGTCGTCTTGCAGCAAGGGATTCCCGCCAGCGAGCAATTGGCGGATGAACTGAAACAACACGTCAAACGCAGCATTGAAAACTGGAAATATCCGCGTTGGATTGAGTTCATTGCTGAACTACCGAAGACCGCAACCGGTAAGATCCAACGTTTCAAGTTGAGATAGTGGTTCATGGATGCGGCGCCCATCCATAACCAATATGTACTCTCGCGAAGGTGCAAAGCACGCTAAGAAAAAGAAATATATGTTCTAAAACTTTGCGGGCCCAGCGTCTTGGCGAGAGTTTTTCTTTTTGTGAAGCTAGGCGGGCTCGGAGTAATATGTGAGCAACAGGCCCCACTATCGAGGGTTGAATTTCAAATGAAGGATTAAAGGTATGGAACGGTCGTTCGCGCGGGAAGTCAAATCACTGCGCTTAGGAAACGGCGACGTGTTTCATGGTGAAGGCATCTTGGCCATCACCAAGGCATTGTTGCAATCCGGCGTCAGTTATGTCGGTGGCTACCAGGGGGCACCGGTGTCACACATGATGGACGTGCTTGCCGACGCACGCGACCTCCTCGACGAAATGGGGGTGCACTTCGAGGCCTCGGCCAGTGAGGCGGCGGCGGCCGCGATGTTGGGTGCATCCATTAATTACCCCATGCGCGGCGCCGTGGTATGGAAGTCAACGGTGGGTACCAATGTCGCCTCCGACGCTTTGTCCAATCTCGCATCGGCCGGTGTGGTTGGGGGGGCGTTGATCATATTGGGTGAAGACTACGGGGAGGGGGCGAGCATCATCCAGGAACGCACCCACGCCTTTGCATTGAAATCCACAATCTGGCTTCTCGATCCCAGACCACATCATGCCACTATGGTCAATCTGGTGGAAAAAGCATTCGAGCTGTCCGAGGTCAGTAACACACCGGTAATGGTGGAATACCGCATCCGCACCTGCCACATGCATGGGCGGTTTCCCTGCAAGGACAACCAGCGACCAACGTTGTCGAGAAAGGCACTGCTCGAGGAGCCGGCATTCGACCAGGAACGAATCACGCTGCCACCCTCGACCTATTCCCAAGAGAAGGCGAAAGTGGAAAAACGCTTGCCCGCCGCGATTGAGTTCATCCGCGAGCATCAACTTAATGAGGTGTTCGATGGGGATCTGACGGAATTGGGGATCATCTGCCAGGGCGGTCTGTACAACTCCACCATCCAAGCACTGCAACACTACGGACTCGCTGATACCTTTGGCAAATCGAGGATTCCAATACTCGCCCTTAATGTTACCTACCCTTTGGTCCCGGAAGAGGTAACCGGGTTCTGTGCGGGGAAACGGGCGGTGCTGATGGTGGAAGAGGGTAATCCCGACTACCTCGAACAAGCGGTGAATGTACTGTTGCGAAAGGCCGATCTGAACACCCGGATCCACGGTAAGGACGTGCTCCCCCAGGCCGGAGAATATATCGCCGAAGTGCTGCTCAAGGGGATTGGTCGTTTTCTCGAAAAAGCGTCACCAGCCGGCATCGATACCGGTGGGCTCAATGATTCGATCGAATCGGCTATCCACGCTAAAACCCGCGCAGGTGAACTCTTGGCCGGACCCGTGCCGAAACGTCCGCCGGGTTTTTGCACGGGCTGTCCTGAACGACCGGTATTCAGCGCCATCAAACTGCTGGAGAAGGAAATCGGTAAGGTCCACATCGCCGCTGATATTGGTTGCCACACGTTTTCCACTCTGCCACCGTTCCACATCGGAAATACCGTACTCGGATATGGTCTAGGCCTCGCCAGTTCAGCGGCAGTCTCGCCGGCACTACCCAGCCGTACAGTAAGTATCATGGGCGACGGCGGATTCTGGCACAACGGCCTCACCTCGGGTGTTTCCGGAGCGCTGTTCAACAAAGCCGACTCTGTGTTGGTGATTATGGACAACGGCTATTCATCGGCTACCGGCCAACAATACATCCCCTCCACCGGAGTGAACTATCAGGCTCAGCCGACCGGGATGACCATAGCGAGCGCCCTGAAAGGTATAGGTGTACGTTGGTTGAAAACGGTGGAGACCTATCGTGTCGGCAAGATGATGAGAACGCTGCGGCGTGCCCTAACCACGACCAAACCGGGACTTAAGGTGATTATTGCGCAAAGCGAGTGCCAGCTCGCGCGGCAACGCCGTATCAAACCGACCGTGCGCAAGAAACTTGCCGACGGTAAGCGGGTTGTGCGGACGCGCTATGGTGTTGACGAAACGACCTGCACGGGCGATCACTCCTGCATCCGATTGTCCGGATGTCCTTCTCTAACCATAAAGCCGAATCCAGATCTGCTGCGCATCGATCCGATCGCACACGTGGATAACAATTGCGTAGGTTGCGGCTTGTGTGGAGAAGTGGCCGACGCCGCTGTGCTCTGTCCTTCTTTTTACCGTGCAAGAATCATCCAAAACCCTTCACGTTGGGACATATGGCTGGATCGCTTACGGCGCCGTGTCGTATTCAATACGGACGCTACTTCGTCTGGCTCTGAATGAATCCGAGCCAGCGGCCAGTCTGCGTACTTATCGCTGCGCTTGGAGGCGAAGGCGGAGGATTACTTACAAGCTGGATTGTAGACGCCGCTACGGCGTGCAACCTGCCGGTACAGAGTACGTCCATACCAGGTGTGGCGCAACGCACCGGTGCGACGACCTACTATATCGAGATATTCCCCCAACCGTTCGACCAGCTTGACGGCAGTGATCCAGTAATGGGTTTGTACCCAGCACCCGGCCGGGTCGACATCATGGTGGCTTCGGAGCTGCTGGAGGCGGCCAGGGCATTGGAGAACGGCTTTGTGACACCAGATCGGACGACCTTAGTGGCGTCGACCCACCGGGTTTATGCCATATCCGAGAAATCGAATTTGACCGACGGGCGTTACGACGAAGAAAGCGTGCAAAACGCGATCGCCGAATTAAGCCACCAACAATATTGCTCCGACTTCCTGATTATGGCCCAACAAAGGGACAGTGCTTTGAACGCGGTCTTGCTCGGTCTCGTAGCGAACACGAAACAGCTGCCCATTCCGACAGAGGCCTTCGTGGACGCGATCAAGGATCGGGGCATCGCCGTCGATTCTAATCTGCGCGGATTCCAAGCTGGATTGGGCTGGACACCTGGTCGAGAGAAGGAGATTGACGAGCCGGTGCAGTCCGTGCCGGCTGGTTTGCCAGACAGTCTGCAGCGTCGTGTAGACGCTTTGCCGGCGGTTTTGACCGACATAGTTCGAGTGGGTGCAGCACGCGTAATGGATTTTCAGGACATCGAGTACGCCGAGCTTTACCTTGACCGAGTAGACAAGGTGACGGCCATTGACAGTGCGAAGCGCGAATATGCGCTTGGTCGAGAAACCGCCCGTTATCTGGCACTGTGGATGACATACGAGGACATCATCCGCGTTGCCGATCTGAAATCTCGGCCAGAACGCTATTTACGGGTACGCGAAGAAATCCAGGCAAAGCCGCATGAGCCTGTGCTGATCAACGAATTTCTAAAACCCGGGGTCGATGAATTTGCCGCAGTGTTGCCCGAAAAGCTCGGACGCAGCCTGCGCAATAAACGCGATCGGTTGCGCTGGTTGAGTTTCTCCCTTCGACTGGGCAGTCATACCATTTTAGGTCATCTGTTAATGCGGTTGCTGGCAGGTTGCCGACGGTGGCGGCGAAAGAGTCTGCGCTGGCAAGAAGAGCAGGCATTGATTGAGCGATGGCTCGACGCCGTCTGTCGAGCCGCGGAAAAGGACTATGCGTTCGGGCTCGAAGCAGTCCTGTGCGCTAATCTGAACAAGGGCTATGGTGACACCTTTGCCCGCGGCCGCGGTAACTTTCTTCGAATTCTGGAATCGCTGATCGAATCGCCACTTCGAAGTGAAAGCCTCGAGCCGGATATTGCCACTCGATTAAAGTCAGCCCGTACCGCAGCCCTAAGCGATGACACTGGTGCGGTGCTAGACGCAGCGCTACCGGAAAATGTGGCAGTAAAGCCAGATTAGTTCGAATCCCTAGAAAGCCTTTGCTCTCTCGCGAAGGCGCAAAGGGCGCCAAGAAAAAACTTTGCGATCTTGGCGTCTTGGCGAGGGTTTTATGTTTGTATGATTAGTCGGAAGTCGCGGCGAGGGCGCCGTTCCTACAGGACGATTACTGTTTCAGATCACGTCATTCCCGCATGTCGTTAGCGGGAATCCATGCGTAGTCCCAGCGTACAAGTGGATATTCAAGAAAACGGGTAACAATGGATTCCGGCTAAAAGCATGCCGGAATGGCGGTTGTTTACGTACACGCTCCGATTCAATTTATTCCCACCCCGGTTTCGTCCCTGGGCCCGACTTACCGCCGCCTCGAGCCGGGGAGTGTTCGACGGCGTAACCTTGATTGAAAGCAGCGCGGGTGATGATAACTGTCTTGATAAACCAGCCCGCCAGAGCTGCCAGCACGCCAGCGACCACACCCCATACCAAACGAGCCTCGGGGAACAACCAGGCCAGCATGACGGCGAGTGTCGGCGCTATGTGGCCAACGGCAATGAAGATAGAGCTTGAGCGATCTATTACTTCTAGCGCGGCCTTTGGTGCTTTGTCTTTCAGGCTGTCTCGGTATGCCCACCAAGCAGCGAGACGGCCGCCAATCAAAATCAGCAACAGGGTGAGCAGTGCGGGATAAATCTCCCCCATCGTTTCTGGTTCTAACCAAGGTATAACCAGCAAATAGACTCCACAACCTTCTGCGATACCAGAGGTCAGAATCAGACCCATGATGCGGGGCGTTCGCCATACCGGGATGCCTTTGGCAGCAACGAGGATGCGCCCTTGACAGTAAAGGAAGGCTATACCCGCAATGGCCGCTATCCAGAGCAGGCTCAACCAGCCCGTCGACGCCGCAGCCAGTCCAAGCGCCAGCAGCGGCATCGCAACAATCGCCTCGCGAGTCAGCCAGGAAGTGTGTGGATTGAAAAATACGTGCAAAAATCGCCAGGGGCGCCCGAGTTCAAACCACACCAAAGCCAGACCCACCAGCACAAGGGCGAGTGACAACAGGGTCAGTTCAGTTACGGGACCCCCCCGAAGGGTCGCAACTGCGGTGATCAGCAGTAGTCCACTGCCGCAACCGCCAGTGATAAAGTTACCTGCCGCCCGCCAATCCCAATGGGTTTGCAACCATGGATTGATCCCATTCATGCTTCACGGCCCGAATCCCATTCATTCTTATCAGATTTGCTGTCCCACAGGTAGTAAAAACCGGGCTCCGTTTCCAGTTCTTCGTGCATGCGGAAATATTGGTTCTCGGCTAATAACTGGGACACGTTGCTCGACGTATCCTCAATATCACCAAACACGAGCGCATCCGCTATACAAGCGTTTACACAAGCCGGTGTCGCCTCCGGGTCAATACCGGGAGTGAGACCATTTACTAACCCGTGGTCGATTCGATCGCTGCAGAATGTGCACTTTTGGGCCACGCCAAGCCGTTCCGGCTGCTCGTTTTTCCATTCTTGCGGCATCCTCTTTTGCCGGTACGCCTGGGTTGGATCCGTGACTTTAAAACGCGCCTGGTAGGGACAGGCCACAATGCAGTAACCACAGCCTATGCACAGGTCGTAATCGATTGTAACCACGCCATCCTCGCGTTGACGAGTCGCAGTGGTTGGGCATACGTGCATGCAGGGAGGTTCAGCGCAGTGCTGACATCCGACTGGGACAAACACGCGACTGACGTCCGGATACTCCCCGACCTCTAAATCCAGAACCTTACGCCACTGTACACCTGGTGCAGTTGCATTCGTATGTTTACACGCGGCAGTGCAGGTTTGGCAGCCCACACAGCGGTTGAGATCCGCCACCATAACCCAACGACTCATGGAGTCCCCACCTTACTAATCTGGACCCGGGTCAGATCCGCCCCCGAGCCGGTAGAGTCGGTTAGATCCAAGAGCATGGGGACCAAAGAATTGAGGCTGGGAACGTGGAAATCCTTAGCCAAAGGCGTCGCCCAGTGGTCGAACTGGCCTATCATGAGAACGGTGTCCGGTCGAATACCCTGGCGGGTGACGACTTTGCCATAAGTCACGTTCAACGGCGAGCGGATCTCAATTTGGTCACCGTCCGTTATACCGAGTTCGGTCGCCCGCTTGGTGTTGACGATCACACCACCATGGCCTTTGATATTCCGGGCCACCTCGTGGATCATCTGAATGCCGACGTTGCCGCCCCACAAGTATTGCATACTGCGTGCGGTCGTGGCCCAGAATGGATAGTCGTTGATATC
The DNA here is from genome assembly GCA_030066885.1 of Arenicellales bacterium. Lineage (GTDB taxonomy): Bacteria > Pseudomonadota > Gammaproteobacteria > Arenicellales > JAANXG01 > JAHEKE01. Next base: position 9,831 of record JASJAT010000168.1, read on the forward strand.
AACGCCGAAGTTCTTTTCCAGCGCCTTTTCCCACATGCGAGGGTAGTCCCTCCACATTGGCAGCGGTTCGTATTCTTCGAGCTGCTCGTCCCACCAGCTTATCTTTTGTTCGTGCAGTCGTCGGCCTAGTTCCTGGCCCGTCCGCATCAATCTCTCTTGGTAGGGCAATTCGAAGCGGAGTCCTTGGTCTTCCAATGCCGCATATAAATACCATTTTAAGCGTGGGAACGGTGACAACAGCCAGCCGTTTTCTTTGAAGTATTCTAATCCGTAGGTCTTTTTCCCTTCGGTGACTTCTGCGCTGGCGGCGCGACAGGCGGCGTCCCATATCTCTTCCACCGAATGTTCCCGGTGGACGTCGAGAGAAAAGTCATGTCCATTTTGTTTTAACGGCACGCCCGCGGCGCCACGATTGATGGCTTCGTTATATTCCTTGAGTACACCTGACCGATGTGCCAGTTCCGTTGCGATCCAGGTCAGATCGCGTGCATCGCCCTGTGCTTCGACGACTGGTTGACGCAAAGCAAATCCCTTGGTTTCCCAGAACTGCTCAATGAACTTGGTACCGCCAACGCGTATCAATTGCAGACTTTCCAGGTCGGTGCAATCTGGTAACAGCAGGTCGGCCATGTGATTGGTTTCATCGCGGGTATAGGCAAAACATACGGTGAAAGGAAATTTGGCCATGACCTCGGTGATTTGTTTCGTATCCCACAGGGATATGGCCGGATTGGTGCGGTATACGAACCAAATACCCGGAGGAGTGGGTTTTGGCCAATTCTCCGGCCCTTTCTGTTGCTGCATCCAGGCGAGATGGGTTGGCCCCAGCGCCTGACTCCAGGGTGAGTTGGCCACGAGTGGGATCAGCGTGCGATTTGCGTTTCGCACATCCGGTGGTGATACCCAATCGGCTTTCTTGGTTGGATTCATGGGGTAATCCATAAATCCGTCGGGATGCGGCCTAACGCTGGCATTTCGATCAACGGCAGGTCGGTTTAGGCGCACCGTAGTACCCAGTGTTCCGCCCGGTACCTCCAATGCCCCCACCAGACAGGCCAGAAAAGTTCGTGCCCAACAGCAATCGAATCCGCCCCAACCGTTGTTGACAGTCTTACCGAGCACGACCGCTACCGGTCGGTACGGGAGCTCTCGTCCTTCTATAACGACTGTCTCGCCAACACGTGCGTGCTGCAGGAACTCCTGTGCAAGCCGTCGTATTGTCTTGTGTTCCACGTCGCAGATTTCAGCCGCCCACTCCGGCGTGTAGGATTTCATGTGATCTAGAAGTTGCTGAAACACAGGTTGTGAGCTGACGCCTTGGTGGCTCCACTGCTCGTCATCCGCTCCGATCTCTAATCCGTCAAGTGTGAATTGACCCTGCAAAACTGGATCCGTATTGGGCGTATCGAACGGAACCGCGGATTGTGTGTTCGCATCCCAGATGAGCGGTTTGTGAGTGGTCTGATCGCGCAGATAATAACCGTGAGGTGCAAGCAGATAGGGTGAGTTTGTCTTGTGCTTGAGAAACGGGAGGTCCAGACCTGAGTGCTCTTCGTGCACCAGGACGTGGATGAGTGCGAACAGAAAAGCGGCATCGGTCTTGGGTCGGATGGGTATCCATTCCGAAGAACAGGCGCCGGTCACCGAAAGGTGAGGTTCGATTTGGACCCGCTTGCCTCGACGCGCCCGGGCTTCCGCATGCCGTTTGACACCACAAACGCCGCCTGAGGCCTCGACGTTGTATCCGAATGACAAAATATAGTCACACTGTGGAGTGTCCGGGGCCACGGTGAAGGCACGATGCCACAGTTCACCGTAGAGGTGTTCAGAATGGTAACACTTGACGCCCTGACCGCTGCCAAAGCCGAAATCAATGGGGCCGATTGAGGCCAACAAAGCGGGCAGCGTCCCCATGTAATACGTCGGCGTGCCGCCACCGCCGAAGCTGGCGGCGATGCGCGGGTAGCCCGAAGCGTCGCGTCCCCCTTCGGCTGTAACCTGTTTGATTTTGGCGGCAATGGTATCCAGTGCCTCGTCCCAGCTGATCGGTACGAACTGTGGATCCTGATCCCTGCCCTTGCGGGGGTTGGTCCTTTTCATTGGTGCCAGCACGCGGTTGGGATTATAGGTCTTTTGGATCAGGCCGAAGGCCTTGACACATACCTTGCCGGCGGAAGGGACAACGTCTGCCGCTTTAAAATTCGGTTCGACTTCAGTGGCAACACCGTCGACGACGCGTACCGTCAACAGATCCGGCCCGGCAACACACTGATAACAGTATGTCGGGACTTTAGTACTACCCTGGGCTGTCACTCTACATTCGCCTTGGCAGCCTTTGCCTTCAATCGGTCAACGGTCTTGGCGACATCGACGATAAATCGATGGTGTTTGGCCTTGGCAGTTTGTTCTACTTCATCGGTCACACTCACATCGAAGGTTACAGCGCGGCCGTCGATCGCTGTAACATTGACGGTGATCTCGGTCCACATGCCAATCAAGGTAGGCGCGGTATGATCCAGTTCGATTCGCGTTCCTACAGAATCCTCTCCCTGATCCAGGTGTTGCAACAAAAGGTCGCGGCAGGTCATTTCGACATCACGTAGCAGTTCCGGTGTTGCATAGACACGGCAATCTTCGCCCATGAAATCAATGGTACGGTCTTTATCTATCGTGATTCGCCTGACCGCATTTATCCCGGTTCGTAGACTTTCTTTCATTTTGATTAGTTAAACTCTGACCGACAAAGTGTACAGCTTACTAAGGAGAGGCAGGTATTGCCATA
>JASJAT010000169.1 GCA_030066885.1 Arenicellales bacterium
TATAAAGAAGGTTTAATAGGCGGCTAACGACCCAAAGACGCCAGTGGCAAGACAAGTTTGGGGACAAGTAAAATCAAAACTCGCAATCCGTTGCTGGTGAGGCCTCAGGTGCCGATCAGTACCGCGCAGTGATATCATGACGTTATGTCAGTTTAGGTCAAGTAACAACCAATGAAAGAGAATACTGGGGCACAAAACAATGCGTAGTTGTCTGCAATCGCCCATAGTCAAATCCCTTGCATGGATGATGGTTTACTTGTTTCTGTGCACATCACTCAATTCATACTCAAAAGAGGCCTATGCTTCGGAGGATGTGTCAAAATCTTCAGGTCAAGTGGTGTACGCCCCAATCTACTCTCACATATATCATAGCGGTGGACAGAACAGACTTGATTTGTCCGCGAACCTTAGTGTTCGTAATGCGGATATGGAGAATACGATAGAACTTGTCTCAGTGGATTATTATGACTCTGATGGTAAGCTGGTGAAGCGGTATTTGGATGATTCAAAAAAACTTATGCCGTTGGCTTCCGAGTTCTTCTTCGTGACACAATCTGACGCCTCGGGGGGTTGGGGTGCAAACTTTATTGTCAAGTGGACGTCGACGAAACCGGTTAATCCACCCATTATCGAATCCCTGATGAGCGGTTGGTCTGGCACCCACGCATACTCTTTTGTCAGCCCCGGCCGAGTGATCGAATCCTCAGATCAAGATTAGTCCAGCCACAATATCTGGCAGGCTGTCTAGCACAGAAACATATCTAAGTGTTATGAGTAGGATTGCTGGTACAGTTTTGCTCCGGCGATTTCAGTTATGTTGCCGGTTCTTTTCCCTTATCCCTTCCCATACCAGAGCGGGCTTTTCTTGGTCGAGAACTAATTATCTCTGTCTATGTGTCTTTAACTTGGATTAACGACTATGAGTAAGGCCGTAGGTTAATATTAAACGTGGAGATTCAGCTATCTCCTCCTTTGGTTGTTGAGTAAAAAGACCCCCGGTTCATCTCTCTGGCGTAATGTTCCGGGGGTTTTCTTTAATCCAACCGCTGAGGTTTAATCCTAAGAATCCTCGCCATCTTCCTTAGCTTGCCCCCCTCACGAATTCCACTTGTCCTTAGCTAGTTAATCTCAAACGTCGCGTCTATTATTTCTTCATCCGTGAAACTAGAGACATCGATAATCGATCCAAAGTCTTCCTCCCACCGTTCACGAAAATAATCCGCTCCTCCAGATATAGCTTTCACAAACTGGATGGGATTTCGTTGATGTGAGTCAACACGACACCGACCCGAATCTGCTCTACTCGATGCACTACATCGAGGATGGAATAATGGATAGACCCGACATCGTACGAGACTCGCATTTGATATTCTTAGATAACCTGCAAGAGTCCGGTCAAACAAATATGTTTGGGGCTGGCCCTTATGTCCAAGAAACGTTTGGCGTTAATCGGGACCAAGCAAAAACCATCTTGGTCTATTGGATGGAATCCTTTAACGAGAGACATCCACAGGGCTAATCGCGCAGTCCTGGTGTCTGATCACTACTATGCGCTACTACTACATCAAGGAGGTCAAAAACTCGGATGGCAAGATTCTGTACAACGTCACCAATGACCCTCATGGCAAACGAGATCAGCGCAATATCTTTAGGTCCAGGGCAGACGCAGAACGCCATAGACGCCAACTCAACGAACTCATGTTGACTTCTAATGTTTGCCGCTGGTGATGACCAATCCGCAAAGTCGTACCGTAAGTAAGCGCCCAAGAAAATCCGGCTTGTGATACCGCAACCATTAGAAGACAGCGACAGACTTCAAGAGATGTACCGGCTATATGGCATGGCTGCTCATCACTGCTGCAATATTGAATACCGTCTTGCTCGATTGTTACTGGGTGCCGGTTGGTCGAGTCTGGAGGACCCAGACTCAGAAAAGATTGAAGCAGTTTATGACGACCTTTCTAGCCTAACCTTGGGACAACTGTTGAAGAAGTATAAGGACCACCGCGAGATCACTGATGAGCAGTCGGCCGTAATTGATGAAATTCAGACGAAACGAAACTACCTAGCTCATCGCTTTTTTGGGATGTATGGCAAACGAATGAAGGAATCTGATGTGGTCGAAGAAATGATTGCGGAACTAAAGGATTTGATTACATTTTTTCAAGCCGTATCGCATTCCTTAGATATAGAGTGAAAAAGCTCGAAGACTTCGACCCCCACTAAGTTCACTATCGTTGGTTTCTGTGCGGATCGTGATCACAGCGCATCAGCAAAAAGAACAGACGAGGATATGGAAATCCCGACCTTGATAGAAAAGCTATCCTACAGTGTGTGCGGCTCTACTGACTGCTCTATTCGGATTGTCTACACCGGTGCGGGTGGGTTTGCTTACGTAGACAGTTTTCATAGGGCAGATATATTTCTAGAAAAAGATCACAAGCCCAAAAAGCACAAACAAAACTAATTCCCAACCGCTTTTAACGTCTTTACCAGTAGCTCTGTGTTCTGCTGGATCGTATGGATCGTAAGTATTTGTCATGGCGGTCACCTACTCTAGTTTCTTGGTGTGAATATTTTCTCAAATCGCCCTCGATAAAGATGTGATTTTCACCATACCTGACTGTTTCACTCAGGTTTAGGTAGGTACGCCTGTTGTCACAACTCCTTACCTTCCTAAGAGAATATGACTGCAATTAGCCTGAAAACTATCTGTTACTGTTCTCTAATATATAGAAGACTTGTATAAATGAAGACTTGATAGGCAGCTACCGACGCCAAAAGCAGTCAGTCGTCGTGCGCCTTGTCACCTCGCCGCATGTTAGGATTTCAGATAGGAACAGTATGTCCTTTACCTAGCCATCATCATTTGATACGAAGCCTACGCAGGCGATTGTCACGGAGGACTTCAAGCAATAAACCGCTATTGTTGTCATTTTGCGCTTGTTCTACCAATGCCGACAGCGAGGCTACGGTTCGCCTATTCACTCCGACGACGATATCACCTCGGCGCAAGCCACGGAGCCAAGCTTTACTACCTTCTGCAACTTGTAGCACCTGTATGCCGTGTTGACGATTCTTGTCCAAGGTCTTCACAGATTTACTTAATACCACCACCCCCTTAAGTAGTGGTGCGCCTGGCACAGTGACAGCTTGAGGTTGATCTGCTGTTGGGGTAACTTCCGGCTGTTTGGCTGGCAGATCCGGGAGCTTTTCTATTCGGGTTTCCAATTCAAGGATTTGGCCCTGGCGCCAGATAGTGAGCTTGGCAGGTTCACCGATCTCAGACATACCCACAGCTCGCACCAGCCGTTTTGGATTCAGAATCTCGAGATTGTTGAAAGTGAGTATCACATCGCCTGGCTGAATCCCCGCATCTGCGCCTGGCCCATCTTCGAGAGCGCCAGTTACCAACGCACCATGTTCACTTCCTGAACCAATTTGCCTGAGGAGATTTCTGTCAACCGGTTGCAGAATGAGGCCTAACCAACCACGTTGAACCTCACCATATCGGATGAGATCTTCGACAACAGCTGCTGCAATATTGGCAGGTAGTGCAAAACCAATGCCGTCGAATTGCCCAGTACGTGAGTATATGGAATGGTTGATGCCGATCATTTCCCCTTTGGAGTTGATCAACGGACCACCTGCACTGCCCGGATTGAGGGCGGCATCGGTTTGGATAAAATCCACGTAGTCATTGACAGGGATGGCCCGTTGGACGTTGCTAACGATGCCAGCTGTCACAGTCTGTTCGAAACCGAAGGGGCTACTTATTGAGAAAACGACGTCGCCTATCTTGATGGTGGATGAATCGGTAAATGATAAGCTGGCCAGGTTGTTTGCCTCTATCCGTAACAACATCAATTCACTTTCTTCATCTTGTCCTATGAATTCCGCCTCGTATTCACGGCCATCTTGCAGCTTAACTAAAATCTCTTTGGCATCCCTAGTAACGGACATAGTGGTCACTATATGGCCCTGATCTGCGTCGATAATCACACCAGACCCCAAACTACGCGAGCGGACGGTCGTCTGATCTTCGGGAATATTCTCAAAAAATCTTTTAAAAAAATGGTCTTCCGATGAGCTATCTAATCCTGTAGTGGGCTCTATCGGCATTTCATTCAGCGTTGAGATATTGACAACCGCAGCGGTGGCTTTCTCTACTATCGGGGCGTATGTTAAAACCTCTCGCTCAGCATCCAGCAACGGCTGGGCATCTGCTGAGCCAATTGACAGTGAAATCAAAACCGCACTAACCATGCTGTAACTGGTCTTCATCACTTGTACCCTAAGATAAGGTCAATCCCAATCATTACATTATGTCTCTTCAATAGGTTTCTTCTCCAGCATCGGTTGGGGCGTGGTAGAACTATGGCAGGCAATTTTACGTTCCTTTTGCACTGCGTAATAATATCGACGTACAGGCTTACGCTATACGGACGAACACAACAGCTCATATACAGGAGCTACAAACTCCCGAGGAGATGCTATATGGGATTCCGTTTAAGTTTGTTTTCGATTGTTTGGCTGTCCACAGTCCCTGGTATTAGCTGGGCCTCCTCGTGTGAGGATATCGTTGGTGATTGGAAATGGTCTGTCGGGGGAACGGTTACTTTTCACGAGAATAAGCAGGCTGAGTATACCCCTGGAGGTCAATCCGCGTTGCCTCCAGGTCAAGCCAACTGGGCTTGCGATGCCAGCTCTGGCATGTTTACCGTTAACTGGTCGAATGGATTCATCGATACTTTGAGGCTATCTGCGGACGGCAATCTGGTCAGCGGCCACAATTCTTCCGGCATAGCGATATTCGGCACTCGTTATGTGGTGACTGAAGAACAGCTGGCGGCCAGCACTTGCGACAATGTGTTGGGGGACTGGGACTGGTTTAACGGTGGGTTGGTTTCATTTTTCAAAGACAAGCGAGTGGTGTTCAATTCAGGGGACTCACGCCTTCCCAATGGATCGGGTACTTGGGCCTGTGATCCGGTCAGCGGCACTTATTCTATTGCTTGGGTGCCGGGATTTAACGAAAGCCTCAAACTGTCACCGGACGGCAACACGATCTCCGGCCGCAACATCATCGGCCATGAGATTTCCGGCACCCGGCCAGGCACCAACATCAAGACCGTGGACTGCACCCAGGCATCCACCCTTCAGGGGGAAGGGGTTTGCGCGCTGCTAACACCAGCTGACCTGTGCCGGACTATCGGGGCTGTTTTTACCGAAGGGCAAAGGATTACCGGCAACCAGTCCGACATCTGCCGCTTCAATGTAGCCGGGGGATTAAGCGAACAGGTAGAGATCAGTTCTTCACGCCGTGCGTCTGGTTCAAGCCGGCAGGGGTTTCTCAACGTACTCAAGAGCAAACGTAATTCTGCAGCATATCGCGCTGTCCCCGGATTGGGTGATACGGCTTATACTATTTCTGATCCCTCCAACAAACGCGTTCGCCTGCATGTCCTGGACGGCCACAGCACTTTTACTTTAGTTCTGCAGGGCCGCGACTATAGGCTGATTTGGAAACCGGACGAACGCATCGATCAGGCCGCCGCCTTGGGCAAGCAAGCGTTGGCACGGCTTCGCGGCGTCTCGTCCGCAACAGCCAGACCACAACCAGTTCAGACCGCGCCCGAACAGGTTCAGAAGCCGGTAGAGTCTATCGGCGCCGGCCAGCTCGAATTGACTAAACCCACAGGATCACCCGGTGTGGAAGCCTATCTAGCAGGGCTGGATGCCCTCGAGCAGGCACAGTGGGACCAGGCTGTTGCTGATTTCACTTCGGCTCTCAATCAGGAACCGGAGAATCCGGACTATCTTACCGCTCGTGGGGTGGCGTTCACCCTGGCGCGGCGGCTCAAAGACGCCGAGCGCGATCTGGAGCGCGCCAACCGTTTGCGGCCCAAGAATAAATCGACCAAGCTGTGGTGGGCCACGGCAGTCGGCATGCAGGGCCGGTTCGAAGAAGACAGTTTGATTTACCCCTTCGCTACGCACGATCAGTATGAATCCGCCGTACGCAGAATGTCACACGAATTTGGCGAAAAATATTTCCGCCAAGCCATGGGAGATGAATCTGCGGCTGCTCAGGCTCAGCCAAACTATGACGCCGCCATACGGTCCTTTCCCGAATTGGCAAAAATGTTTGTAGATCGGGCCAAACCCGCCCGGACCGGCGCCGGCAGGCAAGCCAGCGCCATCAGTTTGGCACTGCGCAAGCGGGGCATCGAGCGCTACCAAGCGGGACAATGTGACCAGGCCTATCGCGATCTGTCCCAGGCCTTTCAAGCTGATCCTAGGGATAAAGAATTACTGTATTACCTTGCTGGCTGCAAACTTAAGCTAGGATCGCCTCAGGGTGCGCGGGGTGACTACACCTCTGTGCTGCTTGACCAGCCCGGTAACGCCAACGCCGTGCTGGGCCGTGCCCTGGCCCATGCAGCCCTGGGCGACGCGCCGGCGGCACGGGAAGGCCTGAAACTGGCTCGAAAAATGAATCCAGACTTCAATTCAAGCTACGACCAACAGATTGAACGTGATTTGTCAGGAGTAAGTGACGTCCCAAGCAGGAAGGAAAAACAACATATGCTGGAACAGCTTCGCCAGGCTGCCGAGCGAAGTGCCGATTGGAATAGGTTGATTCAGAAAGCGCACGAACTGGTCCGCGCCAGCGAGTATGGCAGGCTGCGCGCAGACGAACAGTATCAGGTCAAACTCAATACCCTGCGCGCCGCTGCAGCCCAGCCGGAAGCAGGTGCTGAAGAACATACCGCCCTAGGCCAGTTTCTATATGAACAGGCCCTGATCACGGTGGGGGAGGCGGTGGAGCCGCGTGCAAAGAACCGGCCTTATCGGCCGCAGAGCAAAAAAAGCCAGGAGCGCGAACTTACTCAAGCCGAAGAGGCGGTGGACAAAGCGCTGGCGCTCAACCCCAACCACGCTCGCGCACTCGCCTTCAAGGGGGCGTGTCGATTCAAGCTGGCCAACGAATGGGTATTGGCAGAAGAATATCTTTCCCGCGCCATCGATATAGACGATAAGGACCCGGTAATTCAGGACCTGTTTGCCATGGTGCTGGACTATATCGCCTTCGTCCAGGCCGCGGCAGCGGCGGACTTAAGATCGGTGGACACCTGGTCCGACGCCTACTATATCTACTACCGCTATCCTTCCGAGGCCGAGCTGCGCCGGGCTGACGAACTGGACGAGCTGGCCCGTCGGTTGTGGAAGAAGGCGAGGGCAGCGATAGAGAACGCCATCAAAGCGGCGCCGTCAACGGCCCAGGCAGACTACTATCGATCAATCCTGGCTGAGCACGACGGGGATCTGTCCGCGGCTGCCGGACATTTAAAACGTGCGCTTGAGTCCGATCCCACGTATTTCGAGGCGGCCCAGCGTTTAAGCACCATCGCCACCAAGCTCGGACAGACCGAACTGGCTTACACCGCCCAGTCCATCGCCACCAACCTTGTGCACACCTCTGCCGCTTCGATGCTTAAACTGGCCTGGATTGAATACAGCCGGGCGGCCTATGACACGGCAGATAAGGCATTAGACATCGCCAGTGGTCTGGATCCGGCGGATCCACGTGTCGCCGCCTACAAAGGTACCATTGCCCGGGAAAAAGAAGACCATACCCTTGCGGCCTCCTGGTTCGTGGCGGCGGCGGTAATGGAAGAGGTACGGTTGTCCCACCTTGGGCTTAAAGTACGTCAACAGCAAGAGACACGTTACAACCCTGGTGACGTGGCCAGGCTGCTGACGATCTATAATGCCGCGGCAATGGAACTGAACGCCGTGGGGCAGGCCGGGATGGCTGCAGCGCTGATGGACGTCAGCTTCACGATTTACGGACGCACGTCACAGCAGAGTAGGTATACGAAATCACCCTATGGGTTGCTGCCCGCGAAGCTGGATATTCCAGACCGCATCCCCGAAGCGCCCACCATTGAGGCCCTGATCGTGTGGTCTGCGGTGATCGCCGCCAAAGCCAACACGGCGCTGAACAGATTGGATATGGCAGCGCAGCAGTATCAGTGGGCGGCAGCCTTTGAATCACGAAAACCCCCGACCATGGATCAGGGGATGGTGGTGCGTATCCCGGGCCTGTGGGCAAAACTGGGTTTGATCGACATCGAACTGCGTCGAGGCAATGCTCAAGGTGCTGCTCAATATATGCAGGGCTACGGCTACCCAAAGATTGCGACACCTGCTTTACAGGCCGAAACCGACCGTTTACGCAACGCTGTGGAGGCTGCGGGATACCGATCGGGCGGGCAGACCCTTACTGACATGCGCGACCAACAGCGTCGCAAGAACCAGGGGCAGTCACAGCAACAGCAGGTTTGGTAAAGCTGACATCCGACTCGGCAGAGTCAGGGCTTGGATAAAACTAGAGTGAGTGTGTGTGGTGTTTGCTACTGTACTTTATTACGCAGCAGGACCGTTTTCTCTCCGGCGGCATTGACCAGATTAATCTCGTCAGGGCTCAACTGTTGGTAATTGAACTGTTTGGAATCCTCTGCGTTATGTGCAATTAGACGCAACACACCGTTCTGGGTTTCCACTGTGCCGCCCTTTTTCTCCTGGCCAAGGCTTTCCATCTGAAAGGAGCGGTCAACACCGACATTAACAAAGGCAATGATGCCCTGCTGGGGGTGGATCCATGCCCAGGCGCCGATCAAGACAGGGTCCACTGCTACTGCCGGGGTTTGTTCAGGTACCGTGGTGGGGGTGTTCAGAACGAGATTGGAGGATGGACCGGCTTGTGGGTTGGACAGCGGCGGTCCAGCAGCTGCGGTTCCTTCGGTCTGGGCCGCCGGGTTGACGTCGGCGAGTGCTGAAGATGGGGGCAATGGGACAGATGAGGCTGCGGTGCTATGTGTCGTAGTTGATGTGCCGGGTGTAGACTGTGGATATGGGCTAAGGCTTGTACTACCTGAAGCGGCGACTTGGTTGAGCCGCGCAAGTTTTTGTCGATGCATCCCGGCCAACCACTCGGCGACCTGCGGTTGGCAATCGCTCACTTCACCATATTGCCGGACAAACTCGTCGTCATAGTTTGCAGCAAACTGCATCATTTTGTCTGTGCTCAGAGCTTTGAGAAATTCGTCACGAAACTGAGAACTACGGCTACCAGAACATCGTAGATGATGAACATCAGCACCACTGGAGTACTGCAGAGCAATCAAGATATCCGCATCGGATTGCTTTCTCACGGGTGCTGTTGTCTGAGTAGGAGTACTGGGCGCCACTACTGTGATACTTCGGAGCAGTTGCGCTAACTCATCTGTGACTCTTGCATCGACCGGTAACCCGCGGGACTGCTGAAAGCGAACGATTGCATCCAGTGTTTGGGGTCCCACAACTCCATCCACCGGACCGGGGTCGTAACCAAGGGATGCGAGCTGCTGCTGTACTTCCCGCACCAGTGGATCAGGCTTGGCACTGCCGGCGTTCTTTTTGAACCAGCCCTTGATCCTGTCGAAAAGGTTTTTGGATCGTTCTGTAGTGCTTTCTACACCCTGCATGGTCCGGTCCGCACTATCCAAGCCCCTGTTTACATCACTGACCGCATCTGCATTGAGTTCAGGAGCTACCATCGCCACTAAAACAGCGAAAACCCAAGCCATCAACATTGATTGCATGACTAAATCACCGTCTTCGAACAAGAACCAGTTTAGATCTGCTGACATTCAGCATGATTTATAGATCAATACGTTAACAGGCGCCGACGCCTAAGGGAAGCCCGATGAAATCAATGCGCCAAGGCTGAATCTTTGCTGACTCTGACGCGATCTACCAAGGAGGATGGATAAAGCTATCAAGCCCAAGATGCTCCAGGTAGAAACCTTACGCTCGCAGACCAAACATGGAAGCCTTACTACGTTTGATTACTATCTGCGGGCGTTGGCCCACATCTGGTGGGCGAATAACATGCGCGACGCTTTATAGGATTGATTTTTCAGAGCAATTATTTTTGCGGCTGGAGTATCAAGAGGACTATGGCCTTTAACACGCCGCAAACCAACTATCTTGTATGGGACTCAATTGTTTAAAAAATTGCGAAAACGACCAGAACCGGTCATTCGAGAATTGGCTTAGAATCATGAGGGCGCAAGCAATACCAACACCTTAAGTGGCGATAACCCACAGGGGAAACGTACGTACTCGTTGATCAAAACGTGTAGCCGATAGCAATACCGCCGATCCAGGTGATGGTGCCACCCTCGACGAAGTCTCCGATCAACTCAGGCGATAGCGTCCAGTCCCCTCCCACCGGGAACTCGTAGCCGGCCTGAAGCCGCCAAAGCGGCTTGTCCTTGGTATCGGTAAACTCATCCCGGAGACCCGGTGCAATTTGACTATGCGGACGACACTGTGGAAGAGGCCGAAGTAGAGCTACAAGTCTCTCTGGAAGCCGCCGGAGGTACGAGCGAGTAAACCTTTATACCACTTATCTTCTGTTTCAAATCGAAGCTACTTTCTTCGAATCGATATTCGCGTCCTCTCCCTCTTTGTCTTGCAATTCAATTTCGTGATCGGCACGGTGTACCTGTTTGGACGCAGTGAGAAGATTCTCGGACCCTATTTCGAGCTCCTGGGAAGTAACCTGATCTTCTTGATCTGATTGCGGTGGTAAACCGTGTTGAAACAACACCTTGGTCGTGCGATGTTTATCCATTTCAAGAACCTCAAGACGGGCTCCTTCAAGCTCCACGACATCGCCGACGGACGCAATATGGCCAAGCCTTTGATTGATCAGGCCACCAAGCGTCACGTAGTCTCCTGTCGGAAAGGGGTAGTTAAGCTTGGGTTCCAGCTCCGTGACCCGAACTCCACCGTTGATGATGTAACTATGCTGATCTTCCTTCTTGATATGGCGGTGCCGCGGTGTAAATTCATCTTCGTAGTCACCCACGATCTCTTCAAGGATGTCCTCCAGCGTAATCAGACCTTCAGTTCCACCATATTCGTCCAGCACAATAGCGATTTGCCGTCGGTTGCTCGTAAAATCATTTAGTAACGTGCTCAAGGGCATTGTGTCGGGCACGTAGTAGGCAGGCATCATGACTTCGCGGACCGGAAGGTTAGCGATCCCTGCCGCTTTCTGGGGATCTTCCAACGACGCCATTCTGTTGAGAAGTTCCTTCATGGACACCACCCCGATGATATTGTCCACGGAGGTCTTGTAGACTGGATAACGTTCACGCAGATCCTCTTTGTAGAGGGACAATACGTCGGCGACAGTAGCCGTATCTTCCAGCACGTCCATCTCGGTTCGTGGAATCATGGCATCGCGGGCGGTGTGATCGTCCAGATCGAACACTCCGCGTAGCATCTTGGTCAGCTGCGGGTCCAGCGCCCCTTCCTGTTCGCTGGCACTGAGGATCGTACGGATTTCCTCCCCGGTCATGGAGAAGTGTCCCTCGCCTTGAGCTGCCAGATCACGCTGACCGAATAGACAGAGCAATCCGTTTGAAGCTTTGTTCATGAACCAGATAACAGGACGCATTATTGCGTGCATCCAGTTGATGATTCGCGCAACAGCCAAGCTCAGGGGCACTGCCTTGTGGAAAGCCAGAACCTTAGGGGCCAGTTCGCCCCCCACGACATGCATAAAGGAGATAAGCAAAAAAGCCAAGACATAAGACAAGGTATGACCCCACACTGCTATTTGCTCGCTATTCCCAAATACACTTAACGCCGCCGTCAGCGGCGGATCGATGATATGGGTAAGAGTGACCATGCCGATGGCACCAAGGGCCAGTGAGACCAGCGTGATTCCGATTTGGGTGACCGAGTAGAACCGTTCAGGTTCATCGTGAAGGACCTGCACTATCTTGGCAGATTTGTTGCCGGTATTCGCCAACTGCTTAATACGGCTGCGGCGGGCGGAAGTCAGGGCGATTTCCGAACCAACGAAAAAAGCGTTGCCCATAACTAAAAGCAAAATAAGAACTAGCTTACCAATTAGTTCCCAGTCCATACCATTTCTCCTTTTACTTTCAATCCATTTCTCCTATCACAAACTGGGATTAGAAGTACTGCTTAAAGTCAAGAAAAATGAATATATTGAGCGTGAAATCCGAAATTAGAGCTGTCTTCCGGTGATTTAGCGTTTAATCCTTCTTATCCATATATGAGCGTATGTATTCTCACCCTCCTTATATTTTTCGAGACTGTGGTCCGCTCTCGGGCTGAAAGCGGCCCTTTACTGTTTCCTTATATATAGAAAGTTGTTATAGGCAGCTACCGACCCGAAACTGCCGGTCGTGATCCGATCACGGTAAGCCCGCCTTCAAGTAGGATCGAAGGCGCTTCATCTTGCAATCACACGAGCGAGCCATTCGTAGGCGAGTGCACCCGCGAACACACCGACCGCGCCCGTGAGGCCGACGAGCAGCACCGCGGGTAGCATGCCGGCGATCTCGATCACGAAGAAGAGGTGAAACCACGTCCAGCAGAATCCGAAGACTCCGAAGGCAAAGAAGGCAATCCGCGCCCAGGTGCTTTCGAAGAGCAGCGCTGCGCGGAGGACCACATACATCCCCCCGACCCA
>JASJAT010000170.1 GCA_030066885.1 Arenicellales bacterium
ACACTACTTATGCCCTACATCGCAACGGACAGTCCAGTCGCTACTGTAGAACCGGCGACACAACCCGACCAAACGCAAATTGCACCACAGGCCGAAGATATCGAAAAGAAATCTTCAACGACCGAATCGGATTCAACAGAGTTCAAACCTATACCACATGAAGCAAGCACAGCAGAAACCAAAAAAGAGCCTGCAGGTATAGAAGACGAGATTACGAAACCCGAATCCACTGCAGCAAGTGTAGAAGACGAGTCAACCGAAGCAAACACCGAGCAAATACAAACTGAATCCATTGCTGCAAAAGTAGAGAACTCATCGCAACAAACGAGCACCGAGTTAATTAAATCTGAACCTCCAAATGAAAACGATGGATCTGAACAGGTGGCCATGGAGCCGAATTCCGAGGAGCCCGTACTTACGTGGCAGGATTATCGGATTAAGAGTGGTGATTCTTTAGCGCGAATATTCAAGAAACATAACTTGGCGACAAACGATGCGATTCGTATCGCAAACCATAAAGATGCAAACAGAATAAATAAACTCATGCCTGGTCAAAAGCTCAGCATGGGTTACGACGCAGAGGAAAAACTCCGCGCCTTGAGCTTTGAGCTTCCATCAAACAAGAATCTATTGATCGAACTCGCCTTAGACGGTTCACTAGAGTTCAGTGAAGTTCAAGCAGAATACGATAAGCGTGAACGAGCTGTCGGTGCAGCGATCGAAAGTTCCCTGTTCAAAGCCGGGGCAAAAGCAGGCTTGGACGACAAGACAATATTAAAGTTGGTCGGCATCTTCGGCTGGGATATCGACTTTGCTATGGATTTACGCAAAGGTGACAGATTCACTGTAGTGTTCGAGGAAATGTTCGATGGCAAGGTGAGCAAAGGAATCAGTGAGATTCTGGCGGCAGAATTCATCACCCAAGAACGCAAGTTGCACGCGTTTCGCCATGTTAACGATCAGGGTCTGGTCGAATATTTCGATGCTGAAGGCAATAATTTGCGGGGGACTTTTTTGCGAACCCCAATGAAAATAAGCCGCATCACTTCAGGATTCTCAAAAAAACGTTTGCACCCCATACTTAAAACGTGGCGGCAACACAACGGTGTGGATTATGCTGCACCCAGGGGAACTCCTGTCCTCGCCACCGCGAATGGACGTGTCAGCTTCATGGGTAACAAAGAAGGCTATGGAAAAACCGTAGTGCTTCGACACGGGGGTAAATACAGCACTTTGTACGCGCATCTTTCAAGCTACAAAAGTAAGCTTCGGCCAGGTAGCAATGTAAAACAAGGGCAGATAATTGGGTTCGTTGGTAAAACCGGTTTAGCTACAGCGCCACACCTACACTATGAGTTCAGGGTTCACGGTGAACACCGTGACCCGTTAAAACACGAGTCGCCTAAGGCGGCACCGATCCCAGAACAGGAACTCGAAGAGTTTTTGGCCAAAGCCCACCAGTGGATGGATGCCATGGCACAACATAACGCCGTTCAACTGGCTCAACGTGAGACAACAGAAAATTAAACCGGTGGTAGGAGCGGCGCCCTCGCCGCGATTCAATTGACCTCAGGTCTACGCGGCGAACGAAGAGCCGCAACCACAGGTAGTGGTCGCATTAGGGTTGTTGATGATAAAGCGAGCGCCTTGCAGATCTTCCTTGTAGTCGATTTTCGCGCCGACTAGATACTGGAAGCTCATAGGATCTACCAGCAATGTCACTCCACCCTTTTCTATGGAGGTATCATCGGATTGCTGCTCTTCATCAAAAGTAAAACCGTACTGAAATCCTGAACATCCACCACCC
The DNA here is from genome assembly GCA_030066885.1 of Arenicellales bacterium. Classification (GTDB taxonomy): domain Bacteria; phylum Pseudomonadota; class Gammaproteobacteria; order Arenicellales; family JAANXG01; genus JAHEKE01. The sequence continues at coordinate 1,808 of JASJAT010000170.1, forward strand.
TGCACATAGACGCGCAATTTCAGTTCAGGATTATTTTCCTCTTCTATGAGGGTTTTTACTTTAGCCGCAGCACTATCGGTGAACTCTAAAGGCTGTGGAATTTCCGTTGCAGGTGCACTCATCATATTCTCCGTCTAAACGACAGTGTTACTACCTATTATCAATCGGCACTTATACCCAGTCAATGAGGCTTGGCTAACCTACTGATTTCTAGGAAGCTTTTTCCGTAGAAGTTGCCGACCCCACACTTTTAAACGAGGCTTCGGGTTTACCGAGCTCACACACTAAACTACCGTTAATGGTGGCTCCCAACGCCATTTCAACCTCTTTATAGTGGACATCTCCAATTATCGTAGCTTTCGGTTGTAATTCGACCCGCCCGGCGGACTTTATATTGCCCTTAACAGTCCCGTTTACCACCACATGGGGGACCGAAACGTTGCCCTCCACTTCGCTCGATTCACTTAATACCAGCGTGCTATTACTATCATCGCGTGCTGTTATGCTGCCTTGGACTTGACCATCTACGCGTAGTCCGCCGGTAAATTCGAGATCCCCTTTGAACAGAGTCTTATGGCCAATTAATGTATCTATGGTGTCGACTGGCTTGCCTACAGTCGAACCCTCTTCTGGGGCAAAGGTTTTCTTTCCTAACATTGTGATTGGTCCTCTTTAAGTGGTTGCTCTATACCGGGGACAGTATACTTTTTAACACGTTTTTTTTTCCAACCGTTAAATCCCACTTGGTCTGAGAGACTTGTTAAAAAGTATACTGTCCCCGGTTTAATGGTTTAAGACGTCTTGGCGGTCACTTGCAGCCAAGGATACCAGCGATCATCAATCAGGGCTTTTTTCTTATTTCCGGCGAGATCGACCTTGATTTCCAGGGGTTTAAACTCCGCCGGTAGTTCCAGTATACCGGTTAAATTCTGAAAGTATTTAAACTTTACTTTCAACTTGTTCTCGCCAGGGGGCGGATGGTGAAAGGTCTGCGGTTCACCACCTACTTCACCTTTTATAGTGAGGCCGACAGTACCGGATAGTTCTTTATCCTGCTGCAATGTCTGTATCAGTACTAGTTTGTATTTATAGGTCTGGGCCTTTTCCGTCGGTGTGATTGCCAGCTCCTGAATGCGCACACCCTGCTTACCGTCTTGCGGTGAAATAATACTCCGATAGAACTTGAGCTCACCCCTAAGGTTGGTGAGTTGTGCATTCGACTGCTCCAGTTCCTTTCGCAACTCTGAATAAGCGGATTCATTGATGCGCAGTTGTCTTTTCATTTGCGCAAACGAGTCTTGCACCTGAGTATAGCGCTCGTTGAGGATCTCGTAGCGCTCGGTTTGTTCAGCCAGGTTGTTTTCTGTCAGTGCCAGTTGGGTGCTGCTTTTCTGGGTACCGTAATAGTAAGCTACACTTACGCCGGCAATGAATATAACTATAGGGACGAAAACCAATACCAATCGAAAGGCAAAAGACATCTTCGGTTTAATGACGATCGAATCGGTTTGATTGCGTATCATTTTTAAGGCATCAGAGGTAATCCAGCCAAACCTGTTTTCTCTTCCATATCGAACATAAGGTTCATGTTTTGAACCGCTTGCCCGGCGGCCCCTTTCACTAAGTTATCGATCACTGACAACACAATAATTCTACCTTCTTGGCCTGGGTGATGCACCGCGATCCGACAAGTGTTGGATCCACGTACTGAGCGTGTATCAGGGTGACTGTTTGCCGGTAAAACGTCTACGAACGGCTCGTCGGAATAGCGTGCTTCGTAAATAGCCTGGATATCGCCGACCGGTGCTTGGGGAGACGCGTAAATTGTGGCATGGATACCCCGGACCATCGGCACCAGGTGCGGGACAAAGGTAATCGTTATCGGCTCAGCCGCGATCTGAGATAGCGTTTGATTGATCTCCGGTCGATGTCGATGGGCCGGTACACCGTAGGCCTTGATGCTGTCCGCAACTTCAGAGAACAGGTTACCCATTTTGGCATTTCTTCCCGCACCACTGACCCCGGATTTCGCATCGGTGACAATGTCGTCTGTAGCGACCAGACCATTCTCCAATAACGGTAGTAAGCCAAGGCAAATCGAGGTTGGGTAGCAGCCTGGATTGGCGACCAGTCGCGCCTTCTTGATCTCTTCCCGGTTAAGCTCAGGTAGCCCGTACACCGCTTCGCTTAACAGGTCCGGACACTGGTGCTCCATACCATACCAACGCTGCCAGGTCGCTGGATCCTTCAGCCGAAAATCAGCAGCCACGTCGATCAAACGTACATCTGCATCGAGCAAGCGACGGGCATAGGTCATGGCCACTCCATTGGGCGTTGCCGAGAAAACCACGTCACACTCTTGCAAAGCCGCATCATCCGGTGCCACAAAGCACAGATCAACACGCCCTCTAAGACTGGGGAACATGTCATCAACTGCTGTACCCGCTTCACCGCGGGAAGTAATGACTGTGATTTCTACCAGCGGGTGGTCGGCGAGAATACGCAGCAGTTCGACACCGGTATAACCAGTGCCGCCAATGATTCCGACTTTGATCATTCTTAAACTAAGTGAAAAGTTGAAAGTTTAAAGTTTAAAGGTTTTGTATTTTGGAAATTATTTCATTCCTTTGAACTTTACACTTTACACCTTTCACCCTATTCGTACGTTCGGATATCGTCTATAACTTTGCCATCATTAGGCAACGATCCCGGTTTTACAAACTTGGCAGATCCTCTGAGTTTGCAGACATCCCGAATGCTGTTGGCAATGGCTTCGGCCAAGCTGTCAGATCCATCGCTCGCTTCACACTGAAGGATCATAATATCGCTGGTCCCGTCGTTGTCCACTACCAAACGAGCGCGGCTGATCTGTGGGTGACGTTTTACCACTTCGTGCACTTGCGAGGGGTGAACGAACATGCCCCGGACCTTGGCAGTCTGATCCGCCCGACCCATCCAACCCTTGATGCGTAGGTTGGTGCGACCGCAAGGACTGTGCTCAGGCAGGATTGCGGACAAGTCTCCGGTACCGAATCGAATAAGGGGATAATCCTCATTGAAAGTCGTCACCACAACCTCACCAACTTCCCCCTCGCTTACCGGCTCATTCGTACCCGGTCGCACGATTTCGACAATGATTTGTTCATCGACAATCAATCCTTCTTGCGCCTCAGACTCGTATGCGATCAAGCCAACGTCGGCAGTGGCATAGCACTGCAGGATCGATATCCCATGGCCATTGATCGTTGCCCTCAGGCTCGGCGGCAATGCTTCTCCCGACACCAGTGCTTTGTTGAGACTGCCGGTGTCGTGTCCAAGTTCAGCGGCCTTATCGAGGATGATCCTCAGAAATGAGGGTGTGCCCACATATCCCGTCGGCTTGAGTTCTGCAATGGTCTGGGCTTGCAGTTCGGTCTGTCCCACACCTGCCGGAAAGACTGCACACCCCAGAGCAAAGGCACCGCTCTCTAACATGGCTCCCGCCGGTGTAAAGTGATAAGAAAAGGCGTTATGCACGATATCATCTGCACGAAATCCGGCGGCAAACAATGCTCTCGCCAAACGCCAATAATCGGGTTTGTCGACCTCAGGTTCGTAGATGGGTCCGGGCGAACCATATATACGCATCGTTTTGTTAACAGGTTTTGTGGCAAAGCCGCCGAAAGGGCGATTGCCTTTCTGACGTATAAGTAGCTCCGATTTGCGCAATACCGGTAGTTGCGCGAGCGCGTTTCGGTCAGAGATCTCTGCCGGTTCGTATCCGGCTAACATTTCCCCAACCGCGGGTGCATTCTGCTGCGCGTGTTCTATCAGCTGCGGCAGCTGAGCGAATAGTTCACGCTCACGTACCGCTGGATCACGCGTTTCTAAATCATCAAAGTATTCGGGCATGAATTCAGTTTAAAGTTGTAAAGTCTAAAGATTAAAGTTTAAAGACACATAGTGCTTTAGCAACCTTCTTAATCTTGGGCTTCAGAACTTACTACTTTAAACTTTAAACTTTAAACTTTTATCTTTGATCTGATTCTATGCCAACCATCGCTTGCGACGGCGATAGTGTTTTACATCTCGGAAGCTTTTGCGTTCTTCTCCGCTTACCCCAAGATAAAATTCCTTAACGTCCTCATTATCGAGTAGAGTGGACGCGTCACCGTCAAGTACCACCCTTCCGTTCTCCAAAATATAGCCGTACTTCGAATAACGCAGCGCCATATTGGTGTTCTGTTCGGCCAGGAGGAAGGTCACTTTCTCGTTTTCGTTCAGCCTCTTAACAATGTCGAATATTTCCTCAACCAGTTGTGGCGCCAGACCCATTGAGGGTTCGTCTAACAGGATCAGAGAGGGACGTGCCATCAATGCCCTGCCTACCGAAAGCATTTGCTGCTCGCCACCGGAAGTGTAACCGGCTTGGGATTTACGCCGTTCTTGCAACCTGGGAAAGTATTTGTACACCAATTCCAGATCTTGTTGGATGGCTGCACGTCCGTCGCTTCTGGTGTAAGCCCCGGTCAGCAGGTTTTCTTCGACGGTTAAGTGCTCGAAACAGTGTCGGCCCTCCATGACTTGCACAACCCCTCGGTTAACCAACTCGTTTGGTGAGAGACTGTGTACGCTTTCATTCTGGTAGATGATGGACCCTTTGGTTACGACCCCTCGTTCTGCGCCGAGCAGGTTAGAAATCGATTTTAGTGTGGTCGATTTACCGGCGCCGTTAGCGCCGAGGAGGGCAACTACACCCCCCTCGGCTACTTCGAGCGAAACACCTTTTAACACCAATATTACGTGGTCATATATGACCTCGATATTGTTTACCCTAAGTAGCGCACCGTTGCCGGTTTGAGCTTTGTCTTGAGCCAAAGGCGTTCCTTTTTCCAGTCCGCAAATACCAAACTAACAATCACGCGGCGTGATATTGTTTTCCTTAGCGTATGCAGAAGAGTCCTCTTCTATTAGCGGATCAACAATATCATTCATGGTGTCATAGAAGTCCGTAATCATGCTCCATTTTTTTGCCTTTGCGTCCCACCGCTGGATAGCTACTTTCCTGGGGCCGGCGTGGTTATCGCAAGTCACTTTGACCGGAATGGTAAAGTCCGGCAGACCCAGCTCTTTCAGTCTATCTTCGGTAAGATCGAGGGCCTCCATACCATCTCGAACCATGGTCGGTGTAACTTCCTTGGTGTTATGGATCTTCATGGCGTTACGGATAGCTTCGGTTGCGTATACGGCGGCAATCAAACCGCGGTTGTAGAGCACCTCACCAATGCGGTCACGTTCGCCGAGCGCCTTGTCGGTGTCGTAGACATGTTTCTTGATGTCATCGTGAACCGGAAAAGTATCGCCAGGCGCATGAAAAGCACCGGAGAGATAACCGTCGGCACCGTCACCCGCGGGCAACACGTCGTTCTCGGAGCCCGACCACCATACGCCCAAGAAATGATCCATGGGATAGCGGATTGAGGCAGCCTCTTTTATAGCCACCTGGTTCATCACTCCCCAACCCCACATCATGACCCAGTCAGGTTTTTCCTTCCGGATCTGTAACCAGGTCGCTTTCTGTTCCTGGCCAGGATGATCGACCGCCAATGGCATGAATTCAAAACCAAATTTTTCTGCGGCCTTTTCCAGTGTACGGATCGGTTCCTTTCCATAGGCTGAGTTGTGGTAGACCAGTGCAATCTTCTTACCCTTGAGATTCTCCATGCCTCCTTCGCGCTCACCAATGTATTTCACAAACACCGCGGCCTGATCCCAGTAAGTTGCCGGGAAATTGAAGATCCATGGAAACACCTTACCGTTGGCGGCGGAAGTTCGACCATAACCCATCGAGTGTACCGGGATTTCATCCACTGAAGCCTTGGGAATGATTTGGTAAGTGATGCCGGTAGACAAGGGCTGGACAATCAGTGAGCGGGATGGTGCCGTATCTTTTACTTTTTCATAACACTCCACGCCTTGTTTTGTGTTATACGCGGTCTCACATTGGACCAGTTTGATCGGCACACCCTCGATACCTCCATCACGCCCATTGAGCATCATGAGATAGTCATGGTAACCATTGGCGAATGGGATACCGTTCGGTGCGTATGGGCCGGTTCTGTAGTCCAGAGACGGCATGACCAGTTCGTAGGCAGTGGCGGTAGATACGGTAAATACCGCTGCCAGCGCGCCCGCAACAAGTGTGCCCACTATTCTCTTAAACATCATTTGCAACCTCCTTTAAGGTAGTTAAAGTTTGCGCGCTCGTTCTACCGTGTGGCTCTACCTAATGCGGAAATGGCCACAGGCGTAGTTTTTCTTTCGCGATCTGCCACAGCCGCGCAAAGCCGTGCGGTTCAACAATCAAGAAGAAAAGAATGAGCACGCCCAACATCGTGATCTCGATGTGCTTAGCGGTCACCACCGCCAGTCCCAGCCCATCGACCATGAAGTTCTTCATTAGAATTGGCATCAAGGTAATAAAAGCAGCACCTAGAAAAGACCCCAAGATACTACCCAATCCGCCGATAATAATCATGAAAAGTACTAAAAAAGACTGCTCGATACCAAACGCTTCAATAGGTTCCGCAGCGCCCAACCAAATTCCGAAATACAACGAACCGGCCATCCCAACGTAAAAGGAGCTTACCGCAAACGCTGTCAATTTCGCCTCCAGGGGGCGGATCCCAATCAATTCAGCGGCAATATCCATATCCCGAATAGCCATCCAGGATCGTCCAACGCGACCACGAACGATGTTTTTGGCCGCCAAGGCACACAGGGAGACAAAAATCAGAACAAACAGGTACTTAACCTCCGGTGCTGCACGGGGCCCTGTGATCAATACACCGAAGATCTCCCGAGGCGGCATATGGATCTGGCCGGTGGGGTTGTAGTTCAAGAACCAACCGAATTTGTTGAACATCCAGACTAAAAAGAACTGTGCCGCCAAGGTTGCGACAGCGAGATAAAAACCCTTGATACGAAGGCTGGGGATTCCAAACACCACGCCTACTGAGGCGGTTATGGCACCGGATAGCAACACCACAATGATAAAGTTCAATTCTGGGAAGGCCGTGGTCAATTTGAATGTCGAGAACGCACCCACCGCCATAAATCCACCCGTCCCCAGTGACACCTGACCGCAATATCCTGTGAGCAGGTTGAGCCCGATTGCTGCCAGTGCATAGATCAAAAAGGGCAGCATGATGGCATTAGTCCAGTAGTCATCGATATAGAAAGGTACGATCACGAAGGCGATACCCATGACTATCATTACAAACCAACGGTCTTGGGCAATGGGAAATAACGCCTGATCACTGGCGTAGTTATCCTTGAATTGTCCGGCCTCTCTATAGAACATAGTTTCTAGTTTCTAGTAGCGAGGGCAAGAAGGTTCGAACCTTCACCTCGTGACGTACCGCTGCGTCATACTCTTTCAATGATTCTCTCCCCAAATAATCCTTGTGGTCGAAACAACAGAAACACCAGCGCCAGCATGTAGGCGAACCAGTTCTCGATAGCCCCCCCGACATACGGACCAAAATACACCTCGGCCAACTTTTCTCCCACGCCGATAATCAAGCCGCCAACGATCGCCCCGGGGACAGAAGTAAATCCACCCAGAATTAGAACCGGTAACGCCTTCAAAGCAATCAGCGACAAGGAAAACTGTACACCGGATTTGCTGCCCCACATGATCCCCGCGACCAAGGCCACGATGCCCGATACCGACCAGACGATCACCCAGATAGTGCGCAACGAAATGCCTACACTCAGGGCTGCCTGATGGTCATCCGCCACTGCCCTCAAAGCCCTGCCGATCCTTGTCCTTTGGAAAAATATTGCCAATACGGTGACCAGAACTGCAGCGGTCGCCGCAGCGAAGATTTCGAGCTTCTCGATATACAGGTTAAAATTATCCCAAAGCCAGTCAGAAGCTCCCTGGGGTATTCCGACGTCTAGTGGTTTGACATCGGAACCAAACAGAATATCGCCGATTCCCTCCAATACGTAGGCGAGCCCAATGGTGGCCATAAACAAGATGATGGGCTCCTGTTTGACCAAATACTGCAGGACAAAACGTTCAATTAGCCAGGCCAGGATAATCATCACCACAATGGTCAAAGCGATGGCCGCCCACACCGGAAATGTGAACCCGAACCAGCGATCGACCCACCCGCCCGGCGCCATAAAATCGTACAAGGCGAGGGCGGCAAACAAACACATGACCCCTTGGGCGAAATTAAAGATACCCGACGCTTTAAATATCAGCACAAAACCCAGCGCGACCAGGGAGTACATAACGCCCGCCATAAGGCCGCCGATAACGGTTTCGAAGAAAAAGAGCAGTTCGGGATTCATGATCTAATTGTTTTGACTGGCAGCCAATTCATCGTCCTGCACCACACCCAGATAGGCTTCAATGACATCCTGGTTGCTTCTAACCTCATCCGGCGTACCATCCGCTATCTTTTTGCCGTAGTCCAATACCACCACGCGATCAGAGATATCCATGACCACACCCATATCGTGCTCTATCAGTGCAATGGTGGTGCCGAACTGATCGTTGACGTCTAACACGAACCGACACATATCTTCTTTCTCTTCCAGATTCATCCCCGCCATGGGTTCATCCAGTAGCAATAGTTCTGGTTCCGCAGCCAGCGCCCGGCCTAATTCGACGCGCTTCTGCATACCGTAGGGCAACCGGCCGACAGGTGTTTTACGGATGGCTTGTATCTCCAGAAAGTCAATAACGTGTTCAACGTATTCGCGATGCTCCAGCTCTTCTTGTTTTGCCGGACCGACGTGGAGGGCCTGCCAAAACAAGTTCTTTTTCATCTTGGTGTTGCGGCCGGTCATGATATTGTCCAGCGTAGACATCCCTTTGAACAGTGCGATGTTTTGAAACGTTCGAGCAATGCCCCTTGAAGCAGCATGGTGTGGCCGCATTTGCTTTCGGGTCTCACCCTTGTAGGTGATCATACCTTGTTGAGGGTGATAGAAACCGTTGATCACGTTAAGCATCGAGCTCTTACCGGCCCCGTTGGGCCCGATAATTGCTCGTACTTCGCCTTCGAGCACATCAAAACTCACGTTCTCAAGGGCTGTGACTCCTCCAAAGGACAAGCTGATATCGTTGACTTCAAGAATGGGGTCGCCAAACTTCCTTTGAACGTCCATCAGCTCGCTTTCTTATACTCCGTCAGCGCGGTATCCAAATCTCTGATGTCCAAGTCGCCCGCTAGCGTGCCAGTTCTGCCGTCCTCAAAGGTCACCAGGGTTTCGATGTGACACTTTTTCTTGTTGCTGTATAGCGCATCGACAAGGATGTCGTACTTGTCGGCAACAAACCGTCGGCGCACTTTCCCGTTCCGAGTAAGCTCGCCGTCATCCGCATCGAGTTCCTTGTGCAGTATCAAAAAACGTCGAATCTGTGAGCTAGCCAGATTCGGGTCCTGGGCCAGTTCGGCATTCACTTTATTAATACCTTCTTCTATGAGCTGGTAAACCTCGGGCCGAGCGGCCAGTTCTTGATAACTGGCATAAGGAATATTATTGCGTTCCGCCCAGTTCCCTACAGCATCCAGCTCGATATTAATTAACACCGAGCAAAAATCCCGTTCGTGACCGAAGGCAACTACTTCTTTGATGTGCGGATAGAACTTTAGCTTGTTTTCCACGTATTTTGGGGCAAACAGGGAACCATCATTCAACTTGCCGACATCCTTGGCGCGATCGATGATGATCAAGTGACCGTTCTCATTGAAAAATCCCGCATCGCCGGTGTGAACCCAACCTTCTTCTGTTTTAGTTTCCCGAGTGGCTTCTTCATTCTTAAAGTAGCACTGGAATACACCTGGGCTGCGGTATAAGACCTCACCATTATCGGCAATCTCTATCTCCACATCCGGCGCCGGTTTACCCACTGTATCGGGGTAAACCTCACCGTCCGGCTGTAAGGTAATGTTTACCGAAGCCTCGGTTTGCCCGTAAAGCTGTTTGATATTAATGCCGAGAGAACGATAGAAATCAAAAATATCCGGTCCGATTGCTTCCCCGGCTGTGTAGGCCAGCCTGATACGGCTCATCCCTAACGTATTCTTCAGCGGTCCGTATACCAGGAGGCCGCCAAGCGCATACAGCAATCGATCCTTAACCGAAACCGATTCCTCAGCCAGGATTTTGGGCCCAACCCGGCGGGCTACACCCATAAAATAGTGAAAAAACATCTGGCTGATCTTCGCCGCATCTTCCATACGAATCATGACGGTGGTCAACAGGTTTTCGAAAATGCGTGGTGGCGCAAAGAAATAAGTGGGTCCGATCTCGCGCAGATCGTGCAAAACCGTGTCTGCATTTTCCGGGCAGCTGACGCAAAAACCGGAGACATACGATTGCGCGTAGGAAAATATATGGTCGCCTACCCAAGCCAGGGGCAGGTAGGCAAGCACTTCTTCCTGTTGAGTAAGACCATCGAACTCGATCCCATTGCGCGCTGTAATCAACACATTGTTATGGGATAACACCACACCTTTGGGTCTGCCGGTGGTACCCGATGTGTATAGAATTATTGCGACATCTTCACCGCTACCTTGTTTAAACTGCTCATCAAAGTAGTCCGGATTCTGTTTGTCAAACTCACGACCCTGTTTTTGTATTTCTTCGAAATCATGTAAATGGGTATGGTCATAGTCCCGCAGACCACGCTTATCATCAT
>JASJAT010000171.1 GCA_030066885.1 Arenicellales bacterium
GTAGAGATGGTGATGCCTGGAGACAATGTGAAGATGACGGTATCGATGATAGCGCCGATTGCGATGGAGGAGGGGTTACGATTTGCGGTGCGCGAGGGTGGTCGGACGGTTGGAGCCGGCGTAGTAACGAAGGTAATCGAGTAACTAGCAACTAGTCGCTAGGTTTTTAACATACTAGCCACTAGAAACTAGATACCAGGAACTAATGTATGAATGTGGGTAACCAAAAAATCAGAATTCGACTAAAGGCATTCGATCACCGCATGATTGACAAATCTGCACTTGAGATTGTGGAGACGGCAAAGCGGACCGGTGCTGTCGTACGCGGCCCTATACCTCTGCCAACGCGTATAGAACGCTTCACTTTATTGCGTTCCCCGCACGTCGACAAAAAGGCCAGAGACCAGTTCGAAATAAGAACGCATAAGCGGATCATGGATATCATCGAGCCCACGGACAAGACCGTCGATGCGTTGATGCGCTTGGATCTCGCGGCGGGCGTAGATGTGGAGATCAAATTGAATTGATAACAGTAGCTAGTAGCTGGTGGCGAGTAGCTAATATGTCGTTTCTAGCTACTAGGTCCTAGGAACTAGGAACTTAATAAGATGAGTTTAGGTTTAATAGGTAAGAAATTAGGCATGAGCCGTGTCTTCAACGAAGACGGTAAATCGGTACCGGTAACGGTACTGAGCGTGGCGGCTAACCGCGTCACCCAGGTGAAAACCCGGGAGCGCGATGGCTATAGTGCCGTGCAAGTCACTGTTGGGTCGCGCCGCCCCAACCGTGTCTCTAAACCTATAGCTGGACACTTCGCCAAGGCGAACGTGGAACCTGGTTTGGGCCTGTGGGAATTCCGGGTCAAAGATGAAGCGGCTGCCGAACTCGAACCCGGTGGGCAAATTCCTATGGATATTTTTGAAGCGGGTCAACGGGTAGACGTGCAAGGGACCAGCATTGGTCGTGGTTTTGCTGGTTCGGTTCGCAGATGGGGATTCGGTGGCGGCCGTGCCAGCCACGGTGCATCCTTGACCCACAGGGCACATGGTTCCACAGGTCATTGTCAGGAACCCGGTCGTGTGTTCCCGGGAAAGAAAATGGCCGGACAGATGGGCAATGTCAAAAGCACACAACAGAATCTGGAAGTGGTCCGGGTTGATCCCGAACGCATGGTCATGCTGGTCAAAGGATCGGTGCCGGGTCCACGCGGAAGTGAAGTGGTTATTTCACCGTCAGTGAAAGCGAAAAAAGGCTAGGGCGCGATGGAACTACCGGTTATTCAGGCAGACGGTAAACAGGGCTCACCGCTTAAAGTGTCCGAGGTGACCTTCGGCGCCAAGTTCAATGAGCCTTTGGTACACCAGGTCGTAGTGGCATATCAGGCTGGCGAGCGCGCTGGTACCCGGGCGCAGAAAAACCGCTCCGAGGTTCGCGGCGGCGGCTCCAAACCTTACCGCCAGAAGGGCACCGGCCGGTCGCGGGCGGGCACCATTCGCAGCCCCATTTGGCGCGGGGGCGGTCGTGCGTTTCCTGCCGCGACCAAGGACTATTCGCAGAAAGTGAATCGCAAAATGTATCGTTCCGCGATGCGTTCGATCTTGTCGGAATTGCTGCGTCAAGACCGTTTGTTCGTATGCGATGATTTGGGCATGGAATCGCCGAAAACCAAGGAACTGGCAGGCAAGTTGAAGAAACTAAACCGAGAAGACGTGTTGATTATCAGTGACAAGCTCGATGAGAACCTGAGCCTTTCCGCCAGGAACTTGCACAGAGTCCACGTATGTGAAGCGGGCAATATAGATCCGGTCAACCTGGTCGGTCACGAGACCGTGATTATGACTTCGCAAGCGGTCAAACAAGTCGAGGAGTGGCTGCAATGAGTAAGGTGACGAACAGTAAGGATCGGCTGTATCAAATCATCCAGGCGCCCATTGTGTCGGAGAAAAGTACCCGCACCGCCGACAAACACCGTCAAATGGTGTTTGAAGTGCTGCCCGACGCGTCCAAGGCCGAAATAAAGCAAGCCGTGGAAATGGCGTTCGAAGTCGAGGTGGAGTCCGTGCAGGTGGCAAACGTGCACGGCAAGGTGAAGCGATTTGGCCGCACACCCGGCAAACGGAAGGATTGGAAAAAAGCTTATGTGAAGCTTAAGGAAGGCCACGACATCGATTTCGCCGGCGGACAGATGTAGGAAAAGAACATGCCAGTCGTCAAACTGAAACCAACTTCTCCAGGACGCCGCGGTACGGTGCACGTAGTGAGCCCGATCTTACACAAAGGGGCTCCTCACAAGCCGTTGTTGGAGCCTAAGAAATCGATCGACGGTCGCAACAATGGGGGCCGCATAACGGTACGGCACCGGGGCCGTGGTCATAAGCGTCGCTACCGGGTGATTGACTTTCGACGAGACAAAGACGGCATACCAGCCAAGGTGGAGAGGATTGAGTACGACCCGAACCGAAGTGCGCACCTCGCGTTGTTGCTGTACGCCGATGGGGAGCGGCGCTACATCATCGCACCCAAAGAGGTCCGCGTGGGCAGTCAGGTCGTATCGGGACCGGAAGCGCCGATTGCACCCGGTAACGCAATGCCGTTGCGGAATATTCCAGTGGGCAGTGTGGTGCACAACATTGAGCTCAAGCAAGGCAAGGGTGCGCAGCTCGGTCGCGCCGCCGGTGCCACAATTCAGTACTTGGGTCGCGAGGGTAATTATGCGCAACTTCGCTTGCGGTCGGGAGAAGTACGCAGAGTTCATTTGGATTGCCGCGCTACCATAGGTGAAGTCGGCAATCCCGAAAACAGTCTACGCAAACTGGGCAAGGCTGGTGCGAAGCGCTGGCGTGGTATCAGACCCACGGTGCGTGGCGTGGCCATGAATCCCGTTGATCACCCACACGGTGGCGGTGAAGGCCGTACTTCCGGTGGTCGAGATCCTGTATCACCATGGGGCGTACCCACAAAGGGTTTTCGAACACGTGCGAACAAGCGCACACAACAGATGATTATTCGTCGACGCAAAAAGTAGAGTCTGATGCCAAGATCGATAAAGAAAGGACCATTCGTTGACCATCACCTTTGGGTCAAGGTGGAGAAAGCACGCGCGGAAAGCAGCCGCAAACCGATCAAAACCTGGTCACGACGGTCTACTATTATGCCGGAGTTTGTTGGGTTGACTATAGCCGTTCACAACGGGCGGCAACATGTTCCGATTTTAATCAGTGAGAATATGGTGGGACATAAATTAGGTGAGTTCGCGCCGACCCGGACTTTCAAAGGTCACTCCGCGGACAGAAAGGTCAAAGTCTGAGTTACTGTTATGCAAGCCAAAGCCACTGCTAAGTATATTCGCGTATCGCCGCAAAAAGCGCGGTTAGTGATGGACCAGATCCGTGGTCTACCGGTATCGAACGCGTTGGAGTTGCTTCAGTTTAGTCCGAAAAAATCTGCGCATTGGATACGCAAGACGTTGGAATCGGCAATCGCAAATGCGGAGCATAACGAGGGTGCGGATATCGATGAGCTGAAAGTGGTGGCGGGATTTGTCGATGAAGGGCCGACGCTGAAGCGTTGGCTGCCTCGTGCCAAGGGTAGAGCGACTTCGATATTCAAACGATCGAGCCACATTACCGTAAAAGTGGGCGACTCCAGAGGGGACTAAATAATGGGTCAGAAAGTACAACCGAACGGGCTGCGACTGGGCGTTATTCGGGATTGGAATGCACGTTGGTACGCCGGCAAGCGTGAGTATGCAAAGAATCTTGCGCAGGACATGACCATACGGGAATACCTGAAAAATCGCTTGGCCAATGCAGCCGTCAGCAGTGTCACCATCGAGCGACCAGCACAAAATCTGAACATCACGGTGCATACCGCTCGACCGGGTATCGTCATCGGGAAAAAGGGTGAAGACATCGATCGCATGCGCAGGGATATCAGTCGCATGACGGGCTTGCCTGTTCAGCTGTCGGTCGAGGAAATACGCAAACCGGAATTGGACGCAACGCTGGTAGCCGAAAGCATATGCCAGCAATTGGAAAAGCGCATTATGTTCCGGCGGGCGATGAAACGGGCGGTGACCAATGCCATGCGATTGGGTGCCCAGGGCGTTAAAGTGATGGTTGCGGGACGCTTGAACGGTGCAGAAATCGCACGCACCGAATGGTATCGCGAAGGCCGGGTGCCGCTGCATACATTACGTGCCGACATCGACTACGGTTTCGCGGAAGCAAAAACAACCTACGGTGTTATCGGGGTAAAAGTCTGGATCTTCAGAGGTGAAGTATTCGATCAAGACCAGGAAGTTGAAGTCCAGGCCGATACCAAGACCGCGGCAGCCTGAGTATCTGGACGAGTAAATAGAAGATGCTACAACCCAAACGTACAAAGTGGCGAAAACAACAGAAAGGGCGTAACCGGGGCCTCGCCACGCGCGGTAACAAAGTGAGCTTCGGACAGTACGGTCTCAAGGCTACGGGTAGGGGGCGGTTGAGTGCCCGCCAGATAGAGGCTGCGCGACGGGCGCTCACGCGCCATATCAAGCGTGGCGGCAAGATTTGGATTCGCGTCTTTCCGGACAAGCCCGTTTCTAAAAAGCCCCTGGAAGTCAGAATGGGTAAGGGCAAGGGTAATCCCGAGTATTGGGTGGCCGTAATCAAACCGGGCCACGTTTTGTATGAAATGGAAGGCGTCAGTGAGGAACTGGCAAGAGAGGCGTTCCAGCTGGCCAGCGCTAAATTATCGGTGGCGACCACATTCGTCAGTAGATAGGTACGAGTAGACAATGAAGCCAGCGGACATGCGAAAAAAAACCGATACTGAGCTCAACGAGGAGTTGATAGAGCTCAGGCGCGAGCAGTTCAACCTGCGTATGCAAAGGGGGACCGGTCAACTGGGAAATCCCGCACGCTTTAAAGAGATACGCAGGGAGATTGCTCGTATAAAAACAATATTGAGCGAGAAGCTAAGAGCAGCGTCATGAGTGAACAGAAAAGATCCCGTTCGCTAACAGGTACGGTTGTCAGCAATAAGATGGACAAAACCGTATCGGTGCTAGTTGAGAGGCAAGTAAAACATCCTCTGTACAAGAAGTACATCCGTCTGTCTACGAAATTGCTGGCACACGATGAAAACAATGAGTGCGATCAAGGTGATACCGTATTGATCGAAGAATGTCGTCCATTGTCCAAACATAAATCCTGGCGCTTGTTAAAAGTTGTCGAGAAAGCGGTATAGGACGGGGCGGGCACCATGATTCAGATGGAAACCATGTTGGATGTCGCTGATAACAGCGGTGCACGTAAAATCCAATGCATCAAAGTGTTGGGTGGGTCGAAGCGACGCTACGCGGGCATTGGTGACATTATCAGGATCACAATCAAAGAGGCGATGCCGAACAGCCGGGTTAGGAAGGGAGAAGTGTTCAATGCGGTAGTAGTGCGCACACGCAAAGGGGTTCGACGCACCGATGGCTCACTAATTCGGTTTGACAGAAACGCTGCGGTTTTACTCAACCCGCAGAATCAGCCGATCGGTACACGCATTTTTGGGCCCGTAACCAGAGAGCTGCGTACCGAGCGTTTTATGAAGATCATTTCCCTCGCACCGGAAGTTCTATAAAACGCAGCGGTAACAACGAGAGATAAAGCCTGTGCAGAAGATCAAAAAAGGTGACGAAGTCATTGTATTGTCGGGTCGAGACAAAGGCAAAATCGGCGAGGTACTCCAAATCTTGCCGGATGGCCGGGCTTTGGTTAATGACGTCAACACAGTTAAGCGACATACAAAACCGAATCCAAATAAAGGTCAGCAGGGCGGGATTATCGAAAAAGAAAGCTCGATTCATATTTCCAACATCGCTCTATATAACCCTACCACGAAAAAGGCTGATCGAGCGGGCATCAAGACGCTGGAAGATGGCCGTAAAGTACGCTTCTTTAAGTCAAACGACGAAGTAGTAGACCTGAGCTAGACCAATGGCAAGATTGCAAGAATATTATCGCCAAACTGTAGCGCCCCAACTGCGGGAGGAGCTAAAGCTCGACAACGTGATGCAGATACCCCGTATCACTAAGATCACGCTCAACATGGGGCTCGGTGAGGCAGTAGCGAACAAGAAAATTCTTGAAACCGCCACTGATGACTTGAGCCGGATCAGCGGTCAGAAGCCGATAGTCACCAAGGCAAGAAAATCAGTGGCTAATTTCAAGATTAGAGAAGGTTGGCCTATTGGTTGCAAGGTTACCCTTCGCAGAGAACGTATGTATGAGTTTCTAGATCGTCTTATTTCAGTTGCCATCCCGCGTATACGCGACTTTAGAGGATTGTCGCCAAGGGCATTCGATGGGCGTGGTAATTATTCGTTGGGGTTGCGTGAACAGATCGTGTTTCCGGAGATCGACTACGACAAGGTGGACGCGATTCGTGGATTGGATGTGACCATTACGACCTCAGCGGTAAACGACGAACATGCACATGCCCTGTTAAAGGCATTCGATTTCCCGATCCGAGGTTAGGAGTACGCATGGCGAAAAAATCAATGATTGCACGCGAGAAAAAGCGGATCCACTTGTCCGACAAGTATCGCGAGCGAAGGATGCAGTTGAAAAAACGCGTGGTCGACGGGAGCCTGTCGAGCGAAGAACGTTGGCAGGCCATGTTGGATTTACAAAAGCTGCCGCGTGATTCGAGTGCCGCGCGTATCCGAAATAGGTGTAATTTGTCCGGTCGACCTCGGGGCTATTACAGAAAATTTGGCTTGAGTCGGAACAAGCTCCGCGAGGTGTGTATGAAAGGCGAAGCGCCGGGGGTAGCGAAGGCGAGTTGGTAATTAGTAGAAAGTTTAAAGTTGAAAGTATAAAGATCTTTCGGCTTTGAACTTTAACTTTAAACTTTAAACTTTAAACTTTTTAACTCAATTATGATGACAGACCCAATAGCTGACATGTTGACCCGGATTCGGAATGGTTTGGCTTCGACCAAAGTTGCGGTAGTCATACCTGGATCGAAGGTGAAGGCTGCTATTGCTCGGGTGCTCAAGGAAGAGGGCTATATCAAAGATTTCAAGTCCTCCGAGCAGGACGGTAAGCCCTTACTGGAGGTAACGTTGAAGTACTACGAAGGCCGTCCGGTAATCAGCCAGTTGAAACGGGAAAGTCGACCGGGACTACGGGTTTATAAAAGTGCAGAGGATTTGCCATCTGTTATTGGCGGACTCGGCGTGGCAATCATATCGACTTCTAAGGGGATTATGACGGACCGCGCCGCAAGGAAAGCCGGGATTGGTGGCGAGGTACTGTGTTCCGTAAGTTAAGTGCTGAAGAAGTGTTTGGATTGAGATAACTAAAATGTCGAGAGTAGCAAAAGATCCCATTTCCATTCCGAGTGGTGTGGAAGTTCAGTTGGGCACATCTACGATATCGGTAAAAGGTCCAAAGGGCCAGCTTCAGCTCGCGACCAATCCACTGGTGTCGCTGGCACAAGAAGGAACCCAGCTGAAAGTTGATTATCCGCAAGACAACAAGCAAGCAGCGGCGATGGCCGGCACAATGCGCGCTCTGGTCAACAACATGGTAACCGGGGTGTCTGCTGGGTTTGAACGGAAACTTTCCATAACTGGTGTGGGGTATCGGGCCCAGGCACAGGGAAAGAAGTTGAATCTAACTTTGGGGTTCTCTCACCCTGTGGTGTATGAAGTGCCGGAAGGTGTAGACGTTGAAACCCCGAGTCAAACAGAAGTCGTCGTCAAAGGCGCCGACAAACAAAAAGTGGGACAAGCCGCGGCAGAGATTCGAAGCTACCGGCCACCTGAACCTTACAAAGGAAAAGGTGTTCGCTATGTGGATGAGCACGTCGTTCGTAAGCAGGCGAAAAAGAAATAGTTTACCGTTATGAAGCATAAGAAGACTGCACGTTTAAGGCGCGCCAGAAAGGCACGCACCAAAATCAAGGAACTACGCGCACAACGGTTGTGTATATTCCGTTCACCGCGGCACATCTACGCCCAGATAATCGATGATGTGAATGGGCAGGTTGTGACCAGTGCCTCGACCGTTGATCCGAAGTTACGTACAACTTTAAAAAACGGAGGCAATATCGCAGCCGCGACGGAAGTGGGTAAGCTGATTGCGGAAAACGCCAAAGCCGCAGGAATCAATAAAGTGGCTTTCGATCGATCCGGCTTCAAGTTTCACGGCAGGGTCAGAGCTCTGGCCGATGCGGCACGAGAACAGGGTTTGGAATTCTAGGTCAGACTACCTACATCACCATGAAAGAATCAGCGAGAACTTAACTGATGGCAGCAGTCAAAGAAGAAGGTCGAAACGACGATCTACAGGAACACCTGATAAACGTGCGCCGAGTCGCCAAGGTGGTCAAAGGCGGGCGCATTTTTGGGTTCTCCGCGTTGACCGTGGTAGGTGACGGTAAGGGACGAATCGGTATGGGGCGTGGCAAGGCCCGTGAAGTGCCGTTAGCCGTGCAAAAGGCATTGGAGTCGGCACGTAGAAATATGTCGCGGGTCCATATCAAGAAGGGTACTTTGCAATACACCGTAATCGCTCGTCACGGCGGCGCCAAGGTGGTTATGAGACCCGCTTCCGAAGGTACGGGGATCATTGCTGGCGGCACAATGCGAGCGGTTTTCGAAGCCGTTGGAGTGCGCGATGTATTGGCTAAGTGTATTGGTTCAACCAACCCAGTTAATGTTGTACGGGCGACGTTAAAAGGATTACGCGAAATGCAACAACCCGACGATGTGGCTGCCAAACGTAGCAAGTCGACCAAAGAATTGTTTGGCGAGGAAGATTAGCGTGGCACAAAAGAAACTTCGAGTGACTTTAGTACGCAGTATGCACGGGCGCGTAAGGAATCATGTGGCCTGCGTCAGGGGGCTGGGTCTAAAGCGTATGCACCAGACCGTCGAAATAGACGACACGCCGCAAAACCGCGGCATGATTAACAAAATTTCTTACCTGCTTAAGTGCGAGGACATATGATGCGACTGAATAGCCTCAAACCAGCAGCGGGCGCGAAGCAGTCCCCCAAAAGGGTGGGTCGTGGCATGGGTTGTGGCTCCGGCAAGACTGCTGGCAGAGGCCACAAAGGGCAGAAATCCCGGTCGGGTGGCTTGCACAAGGTTGGTTTCGAAGGAGGCCAAATGCCTCTCCAGCGCCGTTTACCGAAGCGCGGGTTTAGCTCCAGGATGTCCAATAACATGGCCGAGGTCCGGTTACACGAACTGGCAAAATGCGAAGGTGATGTTGTAGACATTGCTGCATTACGCAAAGCGGGTGTTATCGGAACTGTAATCAAACGCGCCAAGGTCATATCATCGGGCACTCTGGATCGCGCGATTACCATCCGTGGGTTGGGTGTAACCAAAGGCGCCCGCGCTGCAATTGAAAAAGCAGGCGGGAAGGTCGAGTAGGAAATATGGCACTGGGCGGCGCAGCAGCACTAGGCGGAGGAAAGTTGACGGAATTGCGTCAACGAATATTTTTTGTCCTGGGTGCATTTGTAATATTTCGCATGGGTGCGTTTATACCTATTCCGGGGGTGGACCCTAATGCGGTAGCCGCCCTGTTTCAGCAGACCCAGGGTTCCATCGTCGATGTGTTCAACATGTTTTCGGGCGGTGCGTTAAGCCGACTATCCGTTATGGCGCTGGGAGTGATGCCTTATATCTCCGCGTCCATCATTATGCAGATGATGAGTTCCGTTATCCCACAGCTGGAGCAGTTGAAAAAAGAGGGAGAACAGGGACGCAGAAAGATAACGCAATACACCCGCTACGGCACCGTCTTGCTGGCCAGTTTTCAAGCGCTTGGTATCGCTGTCGCGGTCGAAGCCCAAACCGCCGGCGGCATGGCCGTAGTCATTACGCCGGGTATCGGCTTCAAAGTCACGACGGTGACAACTCTGGTAACAGGCACTATGTTTTTGGTCTGGTTGGGCGAACAAATATCTGAACGGGGTATAGGCAACGGTATTTCGCTGCTGATATTTGCCAGCATCGTGGCGGGACTCCCATCGGCTGTCGGGGGTACGCTGGAACTGGCTCGGACCGGGGCCTTCAGTCCACTTTTCGTTTTAGTGCTATTCGTGGGCGCCATCGTGATAACGGGCTTTGTGGTGTTTGTAGAGCGAGGTCAACGCCGTATTACCGTCAACTACGCAAAGCGACAACAAGGTCGAAAGATGATGGCCGGTGGCAGCAGCCACCTTCCACTGAAGCTGAATATGGCGGGTGTCATACCGCCGATTTTTGCTTCCAGTATCATCTTGTTTCCGACCAGCATAGCGAGTTTTTACGGGCAGGGAAGCGGTGCCAACTGGCTGACTAATCTGGCTACGTCCATTCAGCCGGGTCAGCCGATCTACGTGTTGTTATACGCGAGTATGATTATTTTCTTCTGCTTTTTTTACACTGCGTTGGTATTTCAGCCGAAGGATATCGCCGATAACCTGAAAAAGTCTGGCGCCTTTATCCCTGGCATCCGTCCTGGTGAACAGAGTGCACGCTATATCGACAACGTTGTATCGCGCTTGACGCTTTGCGGTGCGATGTACCTGACAGTGGTTTGTCTTATTCCGGAGTTTCTCATTGTGCAGTGGAACGTCCCGTTTTATTTTGGGGGCACATCGCTGTTGATCATTGTGGTCGTAATGATGGATCTAATGAGTCAAGTTCAGTCCTATCTGATGTCGAGGCAATATGAGAGCCTGATGAAGAAAAGTCATTTAACAGGAGGCCTAAGCGGATTAACCCGCTAAGCCTGTGTGCCGAAAAAGGGAGTGAACCATGAAAGTAAGAGCCTCAGTAAAAAAGATGTGTCGTAACTGCAAGATCATCCGCCGCAGGGGCGTGGTGCGGGTGATCTGCTCTGATCCAAGACACAAACAGAGACAGGGTTAACAGGTTGAATTTTAAAGGTTTAATCAGTATTCTTACGCGCCTTTTTGGCGTCGGTAGCGGAGGTATATCGGTCGGTGGCTAGAATCGCAGGCATAAACTTACCCGTAAACAAGCATATTGAGATCGCGTTGACGTCCATCTACGGGATAGGACGACCCAGGGCGCGCAAGATCTGTGATTTCGCTGGGATATCTCCCTCGACTCAGGTCAAGCAACTAAGCGAGGAGGACGCGGAGAAACTTCGTGCCGCTGTGGCCCAGTACACAGTGGAAGGCGATTTGCGCCGTGAGGTGTCGATGAACATCAAACGCCTTATGGATATGGGCATGTACCGGGGAATGCGACATCGGCGCGGGTTGCCGGTGAATGGACAACGTACTCGTACCAACGCGCGGACCCGCAAAGGACCACGCAAACCGATCAAGAAATAATTGTACTGAATAGAACTTATGGCTAAAACGACTTCCAAGGCGAAGAAAAAGGTAAAGAAGACCGTCACCGAAGGCATCGCGCATATCCACGCGTCCTTCAACAATACGATCATTACGATCACCGATCGACATGGCAACGCGTTGTGTTGGGCGACGGCGGGTGGTGCCGGTTTTAGAGGCTCAAGAAAGAGCACGCCGTTTGCGGCTCAGGTCGCAGCTGAAAAGGCGGGGCGTGCGGCCTTGGATTTTGGCATGAAGAACCTCGAAGTCAGGGTGAACGGGCCAGGGCCCGGAAGGGAATCGGCAGTGCGGGCACTTAATGCGGTGGGATTCGAGATCAACAACATCATGGACGTTACATCGATCCCGCACAACGGCTGTCGCCCGCCTAAACGGCGTCGGGTATAGGAGGGTTATGTCATGGCTAGATATCTAGGACCCACGTGTAAACTGGCTCGCCGCGAAGGCACGGATCTTTTCCTCAAAAGCCCCGTACGACAACTCGATTCGAAGTGTCGTATCGACAAATTGCCTGGGCAGACCGGTACGGGTCGACGGCCGCGAGTTACCGTTTACGGTACCCAACTTAGGGAGAAACAAAAGCTGCGACGTATGTACGGAGTCATGGAGCGGCAATTTCGAAACTACTACAAAACAGCAGCGAGTAGCCAAGGGTCGACGGGTGAGAATTTATTGCAGTTATTGGAGTGCCGACTTGATAACGTTGTATATCGAATGGGATTTGCAGTAACGCGAGCAGAAGCACGGCAATTGGTCGGGCACAAAGCAATCTCGGTAAACGGTCGAACCGTGAACATCCCATCGTTTCAAGTGAAGCCGGGCGATGAAATCCAAGTCAGGGATAAGGCTAAGAAGCAATTGCGCGTTCAAGCCGCACTTGAAATAGCCGAACAGGTCGGCATACCACATTGGATAGAAGCTGACATTAAGGGAGTAAAAGGCACGTTTAAGATGGTGCCGGATCGCAGCGATCTGCCTTCCGAAATTAACGAAGCGTTGGTAGTCGCACTGTATTCGAAATAGACAATTTTGAGGACGAATCGCGCTGTCGCCCACTGGTTGACGAAAGCGTGAAGCGTCCGAACATGAGGAACTAATATGCAGGATTCAACTGC
>JASJAT010000022.1 GCA_030066885.1 Arenicellales bacterium
TTTCTGAGCACCTCCCAGACAGCGCTACCCGGGACGAGGATATCTATCAACCGTCGGGGCGTAGATTCTACGAGGGTAAATATTCAGTGAATGGTATGGTTTTCTTTGACCCACTCGACGTAGTTTCTGGCCTCTTGATGTAGTTGTTCGACAAGAGACGATACTGCTTGTTCGTCGTCTACATCAAAGCCAACTTTTTCACGTATATATGCTCTTATGATCGCAGGCCACTCTTTGGGATCCGCTGGAAAAAAGGACTTTTTTTCGCGGAAACCCCACCACTGGACAAGATCCACGACATTTAAACGATATACTTTATGTTCGGTACTCATGTGCCTACCCCCAATTTGCTGGGCACCTCACCCTTAAGTTTAGTAGAGTTTCACTCTTTGTGGTTTGTTGGCAGCGCTTTTATTGGGTTAAGTACTAAGCATACTTACTAAATATAGTGTTTTTACAGCCACTTCAAACGGAATGACCCTATGCGTGGTGACGATTCGGTTTTGCTCCCATCCCATATAGTACGTCCAGACTACCAAGGCGGCAGCATCGTTAATTTGATGAGTTCCATCACCGCGGCACGCGGCTATCGATCCTCAACCTATCCGGTTTTGACACACAGGAGAGCAGACGACATACATGATTTTACAAAAATAGTTCTTCTCGTCATTGATGGGCTTGGTTACAACTATGTTGTGAACAAAGGTAGGGGAGGCATATTGCAGGGACATCTAAAAGACCGTATGACCTCGGTGTTTCCGCCAACCACGGCAACAGCCATTCCTACGTTTTTAACTGGTAACCCGCCCCAGCAGCACGGCCTCACCGGTTGGTTTACTTATCTTGCGGAAATCGATGATGTCGTCGCCGTTTTACCGTTCGTCAAGCGTGGTAGCAAGACTCCTTTGCAAGCAGTGGATCCACGTGAATTGACCCGCCAACGGCCTGTATTTGAACACATCGAGGGTCGGTGCCACACGGTCATGCCAAGTGAAATTGCTTATTCAACTTTCAACCTTGCTTTCAGTAGTCAAGCGACCATCCATCCATACCAAACGCTGGATCAGATGCTGGATACGATTACTAACCTCATAGGACAAGACCAGGAACCTACATTCATTCATGCTTATTGGCCGGAATTCGATCGGCTCTCGCATACCTATGGTGTAGCCAGCTATCACGTTCATCGCCATTTTGACTTGATCGATGCGGAGTTAACGCGTTTCAAAAAGAATCTGGCGGGGGCCAATGTAATTGTGATAATTACCGCCGATCACGGCTTTCTCGACTCTGATCCAGATAGAACTGTTCGGGTGGAAGATCACCCAACTCTGTCCGAAACGCTAATGTTACCTCTGTCAGGAGAACCGCGAGTTGCCTACTGTTACGTTTATCCGGATAAACGAGAACAATTCGAATCTTATGCAAACAACACCCTTAGCGATCACGTAATCCTTTATCGTAGCCGTGATCTTATAAACAATCATTTATTCGGTCTCGGAGAATGTCACCCTTGCCTTGCCAATAGAATCGGGCACTATGCCCTAGTGGCTAAAGATAAGGTCACCATCAGAGATCGAGTCGCCGGTGAGAGACCCCCTCAAGATATTGGTGTTCATGGTGGTACGAGTGAGGACGAGATGTACGTTCCGTTCATTGTTATGACGGGCTAGTAAGTAAAAAGAATGAAAGTTAAAAGTTTAAAGAACCAATCTAAATAGATTCCTTTAGGTTTCAACGTCTCACTTTTTACTTTTCACTTTTTACTTTTAAACTTCCTCAGTCGACTATCGCGGCGAAGACACCGCTCCTAACTTCCGCTTCGTATTGATCATCCGATTCCGACATGGTTAATCCGATAACCCGTCACGCCACTGAATAAGGTAAGGGATGAGATTTTCGAAACGAGCCGGATGAGGCGCGAGGACTTCACGCAGCATATTGGTTATTGGATATGGGCTTTTAGGATCAACACCGAGATCGGAGATTACATCAACTGTTCTTTGTGAGGGTTTCTTAGGCGCATCAAGCGACCATTCCAGACTCTGTTTCCAATAGTTGGCAGCGGCGTTCACCAGCGCGATCATAGGCAATCCAGTTCTATGCTTTGGACCGATTGACAAAGCCTCTTCTTTCAATAAGGTACGCTGGCTCCTCTTTGCGGTGGCATATGTTTGACAGGCTATGAAGCCGAGACCGGTGATATATTCAACTTGATCGAAGAAGCCGAACATAGTTGGGTCACGATGGGTACTGATTCTTTTTTCCAAGCGATCAAGGTTGGCGTCCACCAAGGCAACAGCGTCTTTAAGGAAATCCAAATCGTGGTCAATAATCATGACTTGGGTTCCGTTCTAATTTATCCAGGTTGTAGTTTGCGGTTTCGTAGCCCCTGACCAACCAAAGTGATCTCCTTTGGACTATTTTAAACTGGTTGCTTCCAATGGCCTGCGATGAAACTCAGAAGAAGTGTTCACACGCGGGAATGACTCATCTGGGATCGGGACATCGAGAAACCTGCACAACGGCTCCCACCCTTCTTTCACCTCGTAGACCAACAACCGATCGAAAGGAATAGTCTGAGCGACCTCATTGTTGTGACTACGGTAGACAGCCAGCGCATGCTTGGGGTCGTCCATCCGACCGGCGAAAGTTTGATTCACAATGATTTCGTGGGCCATCTCTAACCGATCACGATATGGTCCCGAGTCGACATTGTGCCGTTGCGCCATCGCCGGATAGATGGTTTTATGAACGCTCTTTATCCAACTTTGCTCCGCTCTTACCGAATGCACAACTTTGGCGTCTGGGAAATGCGCGCAAAGTTCACGCCAATACCGGACTGACGGCCAATCGACACATGCCGTGTACTCGGCAAACACTTCGTCCCAATCGGGCATTTCCCCCCTGGCGGCCTGTTGCCAAAAGGGAAGCTGGCTTGGGTTATCACGAACCTCGAACATGTGGTGACATGGCCCGAATCCCAGCAGTTCAAGCGCCAGTTTCAGAGAATTCGTTCCTGTTCGGCCGAAACCTGTACCGATCACTTTCAGTGCCATATTTCACCATCCATCTTACGTATACCGGCTCTATATAGACTGAGCAACGCTCACCACCAGGTCTTAGTCGTACCCGTTGCTCGCTGCATGAAAGGCTCTTAGCCAGACGACTATGATGAGGTTGGTTCCGCGTGCTTTGAGTTCTGCCAGGAATCCAAGGCCTGTCGTGCCGCGCTTTGCTTTTCTACCAGAGTTTGCTCAGGGCCTGCATTGGTTGGGGTTGTCAGTTCAATCACATACCCATTGGGATCACGAAAGTAGATCGATTCAATGAAGCCATGATCTGCTATCCCTCTCGTCTCAATGCCGCTTGACCTACCTTTGTCGAACATTTCATGCAACGTTTTCTTGTCGACTTCCAGGGCAATGTGTAAATCGTAATCATGCTGATCTTTAAAATCGAAGGATTGTCCCGGGGCTTCAAAGAACGCGAGGAAGGATCCGTCTCCCATCTCAAAGAACACATGGATCACCTTTGTTTCCCGCCCCGTCTTGGTTTCTCTTATCTCAAACGCGTTAACAAGGGGCAGTCCAAGGAAATCCTCATAGAACTGCCTGGTCTCTTCCGCGTCGCGGCAACGATAGGCGCTGTGGTGCAATCCTTTTATCATCGTAGTCCTCCAATGGTGTATGAGTTGGTCGTTAAACCGGAGATTATCCAACTTAGCCTGTAGAAATGACAGGTGATTTAATGATTATCGCTTGTCACTTCAGCTCGATTCGGCCCCAGTTTCGGCGTAAAAGGTAATATATTGGAATCCCTGATGTAACCGTTGCCAGGCCCAGCAATGCTTCCACAGGTTCGCGCAACAACATGAATCCGGAGGCGACCAGAGTTGCGAGCAAAAACAACAACGTTATCCATGGATAACCCGGTATCGGCACTTTCTCGGGACCCTCGCGCCACCTTAGGGAGACGAGTGCAATCACCGTTAAGATTGTGCTCAACCCCAGCGTAAAACCAATGTAACCGAGCAGTTCCCGCAACTGACTCATCCACACAACCAGCGTTGCGAGCCCAGCCTGAAGGACAACAGCCGCTGTGGGCACATCACCCATGCTGGTAAACCGTTTTGGAAACAATCCATCCTCAGCCATGCGGGCGTATACCCGGGGACCGGCCATAAGCATTGCCGACACAGACGTAAAAAGAGCAAGTACGACAAGGCCGCTGGCAATTCGACGCAGTTTGTCGCCACCGAGAGCTTGAGCGGCGATAGCGCCGATCTCCGCTCGGTTTGCCAATTGATCCACCGGCGCCGCATTGACGAAGATCGCATTGAGTGCAAGGTACGCGACAGTGACGATACACGTCCCCAATACCAGAGACCATAGCAGTGTTCGTTGAGGTTGGCGAACTTCGCTACCGACGTAAACTGCAGCGTTCCAACCCGAATAAGCGAATGAGATCCACACCAATGCCACGGCGAACGCACCAATATTGAACGTACTTTCGAGCTCGGCTGTCTCGGGGCTTACTGTGGCCGGCAAATGAGAGGCTCCGAAGGCTACAAAGGCAACTATAAGGATGATCTTCAGACCGACGGCAAGATTCTGAATCCAAACGCCATAACTGAGTCGCACACCGTGCATCAATGCCGCAATAACAATAGTACTGGTTGCGATCAGTTCCGGCGGTCCAGTCACTCCAAATGCATACCGGCTGTAAGCGTCGAGCGCCAGTGCTGCCGCCGCGATCGGCGCCGTAAACCCGGCCAACAAGGATGTCCACCCAGCGAGAAAACCGAGTAAAGGATGCAGGGCGCGGGATAGAAAGTAATACTCTCCACCCGACTCCGGCATCCTTCGAGCCAAAGCGCCATAGCTGAGGGCGCCACAAAGCGCAATCATGCCACCCACCAACCAGGCAAGAAGCACCCAGGATGGACGGCCCAGATCAGCGATCAGATATCCGGATGTCGTAAAAACTCCAACGCCGACCATGTTGGCAATTACCAGGCCGGTCGCGCTTAATAAACCAATGCGCCTCTTACTTTTAGTATCCGAGTTCAACTTTTTGCGCTGTTTCAACTAAAAAGTCAGTATGCATCTATCAATGTTGAAATTACTCTCGCAAAGGCGCAAAACACGCCAAGAAAAAATAATGATCTTTACCGACAAATAGATTATGACTTTGCATCCTTAGCTTCGTTACCGGCACATCCATATGCCACTACTGCATTCTTAGCTTCGTTACCGGCACATCCATATGCCACTACTGCATCCGAGCTCCGTTAACGCTACATCCATATAGCATTACGACGATCTTGGCGTCTTGGCGAGAGTTTTTCTTTTTGGGTGTATGCTATTTCTCGATTATGGATTTTCGAACTTAGCAAGAGCGGCGTCCAAGGCCGGAACGGCTAATCCCAAACCAACGCGGTTGGCTTCGTTACGAATACGGAGCAGTTCCACACGGTTGTCACCGTCTAGCATACCTCTATTAAACGCAACCAAAGCTTTACCTCGAGCGATAAACAGATCACACCAGGGAAGGGGTTCGGGCTTGGTGAACTGCTCCAGGGCAGCAACATATTGTTCGACCTCTTCCAAATCGCCGTTGTTCAAGCACACCTCCATGGCATCGCGGTAAAAATGAAAGTGGTTGTGACTCACCGCGCCTTCGAGCAAGATTTTCTCTCCCTTATCTAATGCTTCCCTTTGACTTGCTAAATCATCACAATTACTAGCGTATTCGACATAGGTCCTCGGGCCGACAAAGCCAAGCCCCGTCTCATGGCAAATCGTGATGGCTTTTCTGCAAAGTGCTAATGCTTCCTCGCGTTGCCCCGTTGCGCGCAGCGATTTTGCCCGATAAATGAGGTTTTGGGCTTCGAACCGCCGCGCGCCAAGCGATCCAATCAGACGGTCGCACTGATCTAAGGGTTCAGAGATCTCAGCGGCTTTGCCCATTTCATTAAAAACGTTAAACAACAAAGTCCAACCCAGCATTTCCGCACGCTGATCGCCGACTTTTGATGCCAGCTCGATTGTGGCCCGGGCATCATCCGTTGCTTCATGCAATTCATTACAGAAAAGTCGGGTGAATCCAATCATATGCAAATTGGACACCTCAATCCGACCGAGTCCATGCTTGCGCGACAACTCAACACAGCGACGAAACATCTGGTTTGCGCTAATCATGCGGCCACGGGCGTACTCTGCGTCACCTAATCCACTCAGTCCACTAACTTCCCCCTCTGGAGAGTCTGCCACCCGAGCATGCTTGAGAGCTAAACTGTGCTGTTCATGGCAGCGCTCGAACTCACCGCGGGGGAAGTACACATTGCCGCGTAGATAGTGAATCTGTGCCAACTCTCGCCCAAGACCATGAAGAGATGCTGCAGATTCTGCCTGTTCTAAATGCGATAAAGCTTCGTCGTGGCGATCGAACATGCGCATCCCAGCGGCCAGACCAATCCTCGCAAGGCAATGGTCGTTGGGATCGATATAACTTAATGCTTGCTCGTAGGCAGCGACTGATTCTGATATAGCACCAAGATCGTGCAGGATCTCGCCGCGAAAACACATTAAGTTATAGGTGTCGGTTTGGTCCACGGCAATTTCAATACCACGTTCCACCAGTTGCAACGCACGATCATAGCGGTACTTCCCGGATTCGCTACGGGCAGCGGCGAGATATGCCTGAGGAGCAGCCGGATCGTCGGCACGATCGAGATGCTGTGCTCGCAGTGCGGCGTCGCGTTCACCAAACCAATCAGCAGCTCGGCGGTGAAGGTGATTCCGCTTAGCTTTGAGCAATGAACCATAAACACCTTCTTGAATTAATGCGTGAGCGAATAAAAAGTCGGTGACCTCGCGGCGGACTAAATAGTGCTGGATCAAGGCGACGCAGGAATAATCATAGTCGTCCAGTAAGGTCCTTAGCGTATCCAAAGCGAATCGCTGTCCAATCACCGAAGCGACCTGCAAGGCCCATTTATCTCGCTCCGGAAGTTGGTCCATACGTGACATTATTAGACTCTGGATCGTGGCCGGTACTTCGTCGCTGCCACTTTCCCCTGCACTTCGTAATAGCTGCTCCAAAAACAAAGGGCTGCCTTCGGCGCGTTCGATACAGCTCGTGACGAACTCATCGTTGGCGTTTCGAAACACACCAGCCAGTTCAAACGCTTCCTGTTTTCGCAATGGTCCGAGATCCATGGTGATCAATGGACTTCCTTGCGTCGCGCCGCGCCACGCTTGATCCAGCGGATCTCCTTCG
The DNA here is from genome assembly GCA_030066885.1 of Arenicellales bacterium. Classification (GTDB taxonomy): domain Bacteria; phylum Pseudomonadota; class Gammaproteobacteria; order Arenicellales; family JAANXG01; genus JAHEKE01. The sequence goes on from JASJAT010000022.1 coordinate 7,285, forward strand.
ATACGGCTGGTCATGACCAATATGGCCGGGCAGTCTTGTACTAGTGCAGCAATACAGGCTAGGTAGTCGAGGGTTGCCGCATCTGACCAATGGATATCCTCAACGACCAATATCCTGGGCTGTTGCGCACTCAGGTTGCGAATCAGATCAACAACCAGAGCCTTCTTACCCTCGGTGCGCCTGGTGTTGTCCATCGCATTGTATAGTCCTCTAAGGGCATCTGGTTGTGGCAAATCGAGCAGGTCGTTCAGGAATACGCGCTGATCCGGATCGTAGATATCAGCCAACATCGCCTGCTCAGCAGCGCCTTCGCGGGCTGCAACTTTTTCCCCGGCGGGAATGTCGAGCAGGCTGGCGACCAAAGTGCCTACGGCATCTTGACCCTTACCCGCACCGAAATCGAGTACCCAACCCTTGTGACGTTTAAACCCGCTGTGTTCGGCACTGGCTTCGAATTCCTCGACCAGGCGTGTCTTTCCGAATCCGGCTTCGCCACGCACCAGGATGGCTTGACCGGCCTGGGTATCACTACAAGCGGCCATAACGCTCTTGAACTGAGCCATTTCGGATCGCCGCCCGACAAAAAGATCGTGTGCCCGTTGCGATGGCCTCTCCCGAATCTCCTTTGCCTGCCAAATCGGAACGGGTTTGGCTAGACCTTTTACTTCGACTTCACCAAGCGGCTCACATTGGATGCGTCTTTCGACAGCACCGTAGACTATATCGGAGATAATCGTTTCATCTGGCTTAGCCAAGTCCTTCAGACGTGAAGCCAGATTAGCGGCCACGCCGGTAATCGCGTAGTCCGGTACGTCCTTAGGATTCTCTTCACCTTGCCCGGCCACGACTACTTCCCCACTGGCAACACCGATGTGTACTTTCAGCTCCCTGCCTATTTCATCACTCAATGCTGCCATTGCTTTATGTATTTCAAAGGCGACCAACACTGCGCGATACGGATCGTCACCATGGGCAACAGGCGCACCGAACAGTGCCATCACTTCGTCACCGATATGTCGGTGCACCGTTCCCCCGTGATCTACAACGATGCGGTCAATAGTATCGAGAACGCGACCAACCGTAGTGTGAAGCTCCTCTGCATCGAGGACTTCAGATAATCGGGTATAGCCGGAAAGATCGGCGTACATGATGGTGACTTGACGGCGTTCACCGTCCACCCTCTGCTTAGGAGCCGCTCGCTGGGATGATGAAGGCACACCCTGCGAACTCACCTCCAACCGATTACCGCACCCCCCACAAAATTTCTCATCGGGTTCATTCTGAAAACCACAATTGTTACAAGGTGCGGCAAGCGCTGCACCACACTCCGCACAGAAGCGTCGACCTTCGCGATTCTTAAAATGGCAGGCAGAGCACTCCACGTTGTGCCCTCAAGTAGTGGTAGTCTGGTGGATTTTAAATGAAAGAGGACCCCGTTGCCGAAAACTATGCAAAGACACCGTTGCGGTTTGATTGTTACCACTTCCTGATCTGCCGCACTTTCGATTGAATGAACGATAGTTATAGCGACCGTTTCGGATTAAACTGCCAGGGTCTTAAATAGACCAATACTCAAGTACGTTTCAGGAGGGTACAAGGCATGACTGGATTATCGGCAGCTGAATATAAACGGATTCAGTCAAACTACCATCCTGACCCCTGTAAATCGTCATCGATCGACGTCTCTTGTTACCTCGAACCGCGCTTTGAAGAGATCGACAGGCAAGCAATTTTCCATCGCTCGTGGCAGTTCGTGTGTCACGTTGAGAAAGTGCGGGAGCCCGGACAGTATGTGGCCATGGATCTACTCGGCAGGAGTCTCTTTGTAGTACGCAATACGGACGGGAAACTCAAGGCCTTCTACAATGTCTGCCGACACAGGGCTCATGAACTGTTACAGGGTGAAGGACAGGTCAAAAGAATCACCTGTCCTTACCATGCTTGGACCTATAACCTGGACGGCACATTGAACCGGGCACCAAGGTCAAACCAAGTCGAAGATTTCGATGTCGGTACAGTTTGTCTCACGGGTGTGTTGGTTGAAGAGTTCTGCAACCTGGTGTTCGTTAATCTGGACTCGGAGGCTCCCTCACTCGCTCGCCAGTCCGGGGACCTTGCCAACGAGATTCAGAAATACGCACCAGACCTTGGAGAGCTGACGTTCGCGCATCGCCTAACCTACCAAATTGAAGCGAACTGGAAAGCCGTTGCCGACAATTTCCTCGAGTGCTACCACTGTCCAGTTGCACACAAGGACTTCTGCAGCCTGGTTGATATGAGCACTTACACGGTCAAGACCCATGGCATCTATTCCAGCCACATGGCCAAGGCCGGCATAACCCAGAATAAGGCCTACGATATAAGGGGAGCCAGCGTGACCGATCACGCAGTCTGGTTCCTGTGGCCAAACACGACACTTATGCGATACCCGGGCCGAGGCAACTTCATGGTGTGGCGTTTTATTCCCGCCGGGCCGCAACGAACCTATGAAGAGTTTGATTTCTTCTTTGAGACAGCTGAGCCTAACCAAGCTGAACTAGAAGCCATTCGCTTCATCGATGAAGTGCTTCAAGTTGAAGACATCGGCCTGGTGGAGAGTGTGCAACGTGGGATGCGGAGCGGCGATTTTTCTTCGAGCCGCTACATGGTCGATAAGGAGGGTTCCGGCATGAGTGAGCATGCTGTACATCACTTTCACGGTCTGTTGCTGGACGCGTATTCGAAGGTTATAGAGGCATGACCAGAGATCTACAGCACGCGGGTAGAACTGCAGTGGTGACAGGAGGCAGTGGTGGTATCGGGTGGGCTGTATGCCAGCGACTACAGCAGGAGGGAGCTCGGGTATTCTGCGGCGACCTCACTCCAAGCACAGAGCCATTGCCCGAAGATGTCAGCTATATTGAGCTCGACGTCACCCAGGAGGAAAGCATTCAGGCATTGATGCAAACCGTACAGGCCCAGACCGGCCGGCTTGACATCTTGGTGAATGCGGCCGGTATCGAGATTGAGAAAACCGTCGAGGAAACCTCACTCGCAGACTGGAACCGGATCTTTGCCGTCAATGTTACCGGTACCTTTTTAATGAGTAAGCAAGCCTTGTCACTAATACGGGTCGGTGGAGGTGGTTCGATTATTAACTTTGGGTCCTACGATGGTTTCATAGCTGATCCGGGCTTAGCCGCTTACTGTGCGACTAAGGGCGCTGTTCACGCACTCACCCGCGCAATGGCCTGTGACCATGGTCCTGAAAATATCCGGGTCAACGCCATCTGCCCCGGCTATATTGATACGCCTATGCTCCGCAGCTTTTTCGGATCATCTGGCGATATTGCAAGTCTAGAAGAAGAAGTCCGGCGGGTGCATCCGCTGCGTCGCTACGGAACCCCACAGGACGTAGCCAATCTCGTTAATTGGCTGACCAGCGATGAAGCCCGTTACGCTTCTGGGCAATTGTGGATTCTGGACGGCGGGCTTACTGCACAGGCGCAGCAAATGCAGTTGTAGATCGGTAACCATGACACCCGAAGTCCTTCCCGCTCCAGGTCAGATAATGACATCATGACCGACCGCCTCGTCGGAAAAACTGCCGTAGTCACCGGCGGCAGCCGGGGGATTGGCAGAGCCATTGTGGACCGGTTTCAGTCCGAAGGCGCCAGAGTACTGACCTGCGGGCGGGGTCGACGTCCTACAGACCTTAACGATGCGGTTGCCTGGGTCACGGTGGATGTCTCTGTGTCAACAGCGGTAGAAAAGCTTGCTGACACTGCACAAAAAACGCTTGGCAAAGTCGATATTTTGGTCAATAACGCCGGCATTCAAATCGAAAAAACCGTCACGGATTCGACCGACGATGACTGGTCGGCGTTAATGGACACCAACGCGAAAGGGGTCTTTCTGTGTTGTCGGGCTTTCATTCCTATTATGGCGGGCACAGGTGGTGGGTCCATCGTCAACCTGGGCTCAATCAGTGGCTATCACGCCGATCCATCCATGGCACTCTACAACGCATCCAAGGCCTTTGTGCATGGACTGACCCGGAGCATTGCGGTCGATCACGGTGCCGAAGGCGTGCGCTGCAATGCAATCAGCCCGGGTTGGATCATGACCGATATGGCCGACGCGGCGTTCGATCTTGCGGACGATCCCCAAGCGGCGCGTGATGCGGCCCTCGCGCGCCACCCAGTCGGGCGTTTTGGCACACCTGACGACATTGCTTCAGCAGCGCTTTGGTTGGCCTCGGATGAATCGTCATTCGCAACGGGGCAAGTATTTGTTATCGATGGTGGCCTCATCGCCGCTTCGCCACTCCAGCCCGGACTATTTTGAGGCCATTAGCCAGAGTACACCCACCAAACACTGGAATTTCGCCCGCTAAGACACAAAAAGTCCAAGTAGCTCTGGCATACATAAATGAATTAGCCCGAGAAGAACAATTCAATCCTTTCACAATTTTGCAACATCACTGCCCTATGATGTTCACATGTATCAATTCAGAAATAAAACAGCGCACGTCAATCTGCTTGCATTCGGCATTGCACTGATGTTCCCACTGGTGGCTTTTTGTGGAGATAGTCCAATGAGCCTCGATGAGCTCAATCAACGGGTCTCGGTCACGACAATCAAACCCGTCGTGTTTGATGGCAAGCGGTTGGTCGCCGAAAGAAACCGAACCGAGGAAGTTGCCAATCGTCTTTGTGAACAATTTGGTGGTCGTCTTAAATCCTTAGAGCTGGACACTGATCATCCCGTCCGTCAGGATGAAATGGTCTCGTACCATGATGGCCGCCAACTCCATCACCACCGACTTCACCGCGTAGAGGAGTTCACCGCATTTGAATCTGTGGAGTGTGTTGGACTTGTATTGAACGAAGGCGAAGGCCGTCCATCTACCGAGATCAACAACGTCCCGTAAGACTCGACTCTTCTCATACACAACGACTTCTAGCCAGGGATTCGGCAACAAAACCGTAGTGTTGGGACGAACGTGGTCGCGTGAAAAACTACTCCTGCTGACGCTGAACCCGGAAGATATTGTAGACCTGTTGCCGCTGCCCATTAAGGTGACGGTTATATAACTTGTTAACCGTAGTGTCGGGTAGAGATCGCCACTCCTCATGGATGTCGGCGAGGGCATCATCGAGCATCCAAGTATGATCAAAACGTCGCCCCACAATCTCCCAGATAGAGGATACTTGCGCCTTAGTCAACGATGTATTATCGAGCTGCCAAATCTTATCATTCCGAATTAAGACAACATCGATCTTGGCCCGATCGAGAACCTTAGATACGACTGAGCTGGTCCTCACTCTTCTCTCGCGTAGCGCCTTTCTGAATCCGCGTACGGTTTGGAACTGTTGGTTCTTGAGTTCCTCTAAACGCTTGGTTTCGACCCCGTCTTTTTCAAGGCGCTCCAAAACCGGCTCCGAGAGCACATAGGAAGCATCACGATACACCACCGTATTGAAAACATTCTGTACAAAGAAGAGCACGACAAAACACACTAAGCATGCAATTACAGGAGTCGTGACCCACCCTGAGGCGATGTTAGCCAAAACTCGCCACTTTATCCCTCTGCCTCCCTTTAACAAGCCGATGCCAATCACAGCTCCAACCACAGCCTGCGAGCTCGATACTGGCACCAACGGGATAGTGGGCAAGCCAGCACTCGCCAATGCATGCTCAAGTCCTTGCGACGCAAACAAAAACAACACGATGGAATGCGCGACAACGACAACCCAGGCACCCACAGGAGAGAGGGGTAACAAACCACCGCCGACAGTTAACATGACCTTCTTAGAATACGTAAAGACGCCTACCGCAATAGCCAGCGCACCTAGTAGGAACAGCTGTTGAATACCGGAAAAACTAAAAAAATCACCGACATTGAAGTTGGTAAAAGGATTCGCTGATACAAAAACTCCCATCACATTTGCGATATTGTTAGCGCCAAGAGCGTAGGATCCAAATGCCCCAGCGAGGATCAGACCGAGTCGCGTATAGGCGTCGAGCCGATAGATGTGAAGCTTCGCCCATTTCACAACGGAGACTGTCAACTTAAAAAGGATCACTCCAATGAAACCGGCAAGCAGAGGGCAAGCTACCCATGTTCCGACAATCTTGTATAAGGCTTTGGTATCGGTCGGAAAGCCACTGAATAAGTTCCATCCGATGATGGCACCCACGATCGCTTGGCTGGTCGAAACCGGAAGTCCAGCCCGAGTCATACCGTATACGGTCAATGCAGCTGAAAAGGCCGCTACGAACGAACCGCCAAGAGCGTTTACAGCACCGAGTTTGCCCAGGGTATGCGAGGCACCGGCACCACTGACAACAGCGCCAAGAATGACGAAGCCACTGCAAACAAATGCTGCTGTGCTGAACTTCACCATCCGCGTTCCAACCGCGGTGCCGAATACATTGGCTGCATCGTTTGCACCAAGCGACCAGCCGAGGAACAGACCGCTGGAGAGAAATATGAGGACAGCTACTTCCATGACACTATGGCCTTGGTTAGCTCTGTTCTAAATCGCGCGTTTTAAGGCAAATACGGCGAGTTTGTCGGAAACATCTTCAGCAATGTCCGCGATGTTATCGACGTGCAGTACAACGGAACGTAACTGATTCTTCCGGCTGAGATCGATATCACTCGAAAAGACAGCGCCCATGAGTTTGTGGCCCATTTTGTCCGCTTCCGATTCGTAGAACCCCACTTTGTGCATATCATCCGTTAACGATTCGCTACCTCGGAAAAAGTCTCGTAGCGCTCGTACCAGGGCCTCAACGGCCTCGGCGACAGATTCGACCAGGTTGTCAAAATCACTTTTCAACTCCTCCCCGAGTTCAGGTTTCTCAATGGCAAACTGCCACATTGCACCATCACAGGCATTGAGGATATCGTCGGTGTTTTCCAGAAGCTCGAGAACATCGCCCCTAGATTCCGGGATCAGCGTTTCGACATAGAGCCTTCGTTGAATCTCGCGGCGTAGCTCGTCACCCCGACTCTCGATTTCGCTCACATGGTGGAGCTTCTCTTCGAAACCCGCTGTATCACCTTCGAGATACCGGCGCATCCCTAACTTGAACGCGAGTGCACCCTCGGAGACTTTGTCACAGAACTCGTCGGTCTGGGCCTCGAGCTCCTTGGTTTTACTGAAAAGCGTGATACCTGGCATGTCTCACCCTCCCCTAGTCCGGCGAGTCTTTGTTGCGACTTGTGCCGCCGGGAAGCTCGCCATTTGACGTACTAGATCGTAACCATTGATCACAGGATCGTCAAATCGACTGTAAACATTGTTCTTTCACACAGTGTTCACGGCTCTTTCCTTAGATTTATCTAGGTGAATATGAATACTCAAGCGGCGGCAAAAATACTGACCTACGCGGGAGCCCTACCGTTTATCGGGACGATTGCGGTTTTGGTCATCGATAAATCACAGGCGTTTCCTTTTGATATCGAATTTGCAACGCAAGTGTACGCAGCCCTTCTTATTTCGTTTCTCGCTGGAATACATTGGCACATTGGGATATCGCACATTGGCGCTCCACGTCATTTACTGTTCATCAGCAACGCGTTTGTGTTGTTAGCTTGGGGATTCGTTTTCCTTCAAACCACTGCCGTCTCGTGGATACTTTTCGCAATCTTATTCCTGGGATTGATTGTGCTTGATCGGGCTTTATCCCGAATGGGCTTACTACCAAAATGGTTTTTCCATCTTCGAATCAACATAAGCGTTTTAGTTTGTACGGCGTTGCTATGTATGGCTGTAATAAGAACCCTATGAGCCCGGCGCAAAATCTGAGTTGCCACTCAGCTCGGTAAGTTATTACTTCGTTCTGCAATAAAGAATTGGGGTAAATACACGCGCAGGCACATTGCTAGTTATTTGAAGACAACGATTTGAATGCGGCCAAGGCGCGCTCACGCGATTCTTTGAGATCAACTATCGGAGTAGGATAGTCATTCCCTAGCCTGACACCGGCACCACGTAGAATGTCGGTTGGAGCGCACCAAGGCGTGTGAATGGACTCGACAGGAAGGTCGGCAAGCTCAGGAACATATTGTCGTACATAAGCCCCATCCGGATCGAATTTCTTGGCCTGAGTGATTGGATTAAAAATTCGGAAATAAGGTGCGGCATCAGCGCCACAACCTGCAACCCACTGCCAACTCGCGCTATTATTTGCCAAGTCCGCATCGACGAGTGTATCCCAAAACCATTCCTCGCCATGATGCCAATGCAGCAGTAGATTTTTAACCAGAAACGAGCCCACAATCATGCGCACGCGATTATGCATGTAACCTGTGCGCCAAAGTTCCCGCATACCTGCGTCCACAATCGGGTACCCTGTCCGCCCTTGCTGCCAACTTGTCAGGGCTTCTTTATCATTCCGCCACGGAAACCGATCGAATTTCGACTGAATATTCTCTCGCGGCAACTCCGGCCAGTAGTAAAGAAGATTATTTGAAAACTCTCGCCAACCCAGTTCACTCAAAAAATGATCAACGTCATCGGCAATCGAAGGATCGCCTGCTCCGAGCATCTTTGCCGCATACCAAACCTGGTGCGGTGATATTTCACCGAAATGAAGATGCGGTGAAAGTCTGGATACAAACGGCTGATCAGGTCGATTCCTACCCGATTTGTAATTCTGGATGCCCGTGTCAAGGAAACGCTGCAGACGACGTTGTGCGCCTTTTTCACCCGGAGACCAGATTTCGGCCATTTCGTTATACCAGTTCACGCGAGGAAGCAAACCCAGGTCAGCAAGCGTGGTTTCTTTTGTCATGTTAAAAAGCTGAAAATTGGACGGCTTATCTAGCAATTCCCGCGGCGGTGGGCCACCGATAAGACAACCCTTTCGGTAAAACGGGGTAAAAACCTTATACGGCGTGCCGTCCGATTTCGTGATGGTATTTGGCTCAAACAGCAGGGCACCGTTAAAGGTTTGGACCTGATGCCCATTCGCCTGCAATTCCGACTCAATCTTCTTGTCCTGGGTTATGCGCCATGGTTCGTAGCACCGGTTCCAGCAGACTCCAATAGCATTTACCCTCTTTGTCAGACTCGGAATGATTTCTGTTGCTTTTCCTCTAAATAATTGCAGCCCACCATGAAGATCTTCGTCTAACGCTTTTAGACTTTCGTGTAGCCACCATCGACTTGCCGCCCCCATAGCCCATTCACCCGCACTTTCATCATCTAAGATGTAGACCGCTAACAGAGGCGCCCCGGAGCCGGCAGCTGCGTTGAGTGCCGGGTTGTCATCAAGACGTAGATCCTGTCGGAACCACACTATGAAGGGTCGTGATTCAGCCAAGCCGACCTACTCCCAGTGGACCAAGGTAGTCACGTGATCCATCTCTCCTCATCGTACTTGTTGAATGACGGTTTGGCATTGCCGGAGATCGGATTCTGTGCCTGACGACCGCTGCTGACAGAATTGTCATCACCTTTTGACTCAAAATAATGGAGACCCTGGTTCGACCACAAAGTCCGGAACCCGGGTGTTGAATACTCGGCTTAGGGACCCCGCTCTAGTTGGCCACTGACCAGTCGCAGTGGCCCTTTCACCTGGTGTATTGAAAACAGCATAACTATATCGACCATAGTGAGAAAGCCGGCTTATCAAATCTACCACACCGTCAGCATGCTTGGACGCAATCCATAGCACGGTCTTTGCACCGCCTTCGATATCTAGCGTGTCAACAAGTGCAATCACCTTTCCGCCCGACAAGGTATGAGGCGCACCCTCAATGTCCAATCCCTCATTGGTAATCCTGTAACGGTCAACATGCTGAGAAGAAAACCAGTCCGTTGCTGTATTGTGATCCCAACCCAGTAAGATAAAAACGTCACTATCGGTGCTCTCATCAGCCACATGTCGAGCCAGTTCCCATTGGGGGTGCTGCTGTATTATCGCCTTAGCGACTTCCACAAACGATTCCTCGGCGGCGACGACTGTTACCTGCTTTGCCGCAAATACTTTGCTAAATGTTGTTGGCTTCTCGCCCTCGTCAAGCACGCGGAACAATTCAATCTCAGGATCCACATCCACTTGAGCAGCAGGCGCATGGAGTTGAAAAGTTAACGAAGCGCTTTGATCAACTAACCGAACGGTTCGCGTCATCACTTCACCTGAGTTGTCGACCACCCTGACCGGTACGTCTAAATCCCAAGGCGGGCTACCAGACTGGCTAAGAACAATGGTCAATTTATGCTTACCAGCTTCAATCAACCGCCGTGCAGACTCCAAGCGGACAACTGGCGCTCCTTCACGATCGAGCCACTGAGAAAAAAAGCCTCCTAGCGGACAACCACACACCCTCTCGAATGTATGTTTTATGTCGCTAAAACGGGCGTGCTGAAATCGGAACTTGTCATAGAACTCCCGTAAGCCAGACAAAAATGTTGCGTCCCCAAGCTGCCGCCGCAGCATGTGAAACAGAAACATGCCTTTACCGTAACCCACCGCCTGGGTAGCGCGATCATGTCTGCCGACAAATTGTGATAACGGGAAATCAGATCCTTGTGCGGCAAAATCTTGCCACGCAATCAACGCGTTCAAGCGATACTGGCGTCCTCTGCCGCGTTGTTCCCGTGTTAAGTAATCACTCAGATAGGTCGTTAGTCCCTCACTCCAGTTACCCTCGAGTCGATCGACGTATACACCATTGCCCCACCAGTTGTGGAGAATCTCGTGGGGAAATGACGTATTTATTATGAACGGCAGTCGAATAACTTTTGACCCAATTAGGGTAAATCCGGGCATACCCCAACCGGTTTGCCGTCTATTCTCAACCAGAGTGAAACTGTGGTACGGATAAACACCAAGGGCTTTACTGTAACGTTCGAGGTTTTTGAGGGTGGCATCCAAATAGAGACTTGACAGGTCTCCATCCGGCTCAATTAACATGACACCTGCACGAAATTCATCTGTATTCTTGGAATAGGAGTGCCATGGTCCGGCAACCAGATAGATTCCTTGCTGGGGATCTTGTTGATTCCACACATACCGTGACTTAGTGGTGTGATCGACTGGTACGCCTTGAGTAAGTGCATTCCAATCCGTTGGTACATGTAGAGTGAGCTTGAAACGTACGCGGTAGTCTTCGATTTCAGGATACCACCCATCACCAGGGAGCCATACGATATAAGGCCATTGCGTTTGGTCCACTTTGCCCCCATAACTAATTTCGAGCTCAGTGGTGTGCTCGGGCACGACAAACTTGTTATCAATTGGTAGGCGAGTGAAGGTCTGACCATCAAAACTGAGTGAGGTTACATTCCAGCTGGGATTTAACCAAAAATTTGCTAATCCTGCCGTTTCAGTGGTATTCGAACGGTGTATAACGATGTGATCACGCGCTGTAAAGGATCTTTTTTCACTGTCAAACCTGAGTGTCAGATCGTGCTCCAACACCGGCATAACCGCTGTGGCGACCACGGGGTAAAGCAATAAAATAAATGTAAGATAATGCGTAACCAACATATGAAAGTAATCTCTTTAGCCTGCCTCACTCTGTTTCTCAGCACTATATTTTACTCAACGACACAAGCAAACGACGATTTAAATGGAAGGATAGAGCGAGATCTAACCCCGCAGATTAACGCTGCAGCGAATGCACTTTCAAACGTTATGGCGCCCGCGGTCATATATGTGGGCGAGCAGCACGACCAACTTCCTTATCATCTCAACCAACTCGCCGTAATCATTTCCCTCAAGGAGAGAGGATTGAAAGTCGCCATTGGGATGGAGATGATTCAAACGCCGTTCCAGCAGCACCTCGATGACTATATCAACGGTCAAATCGACTTCGTCACCATGCTGGAAAGGACAGAATATTTCACCCGCTGGCGATACGATGCTCGGCTCTATCAACCAATTTTTAAATACGCTCGGCAATATAACCTACCCCTAATCGCGTTGAATGCGCCAAGAGAATTGACCGACCGGGTGAGCGAAGTAGGGATAGCAGGGTTGGATCCAAAAGAACGCGCTGAGCTGCCCGATAAACTGACGTCCTTGGACCCGCAATACCGTACGCTACTTGAAGACGTATTTAAAGAACACGAAGAGTTTGGCGATATGGATATTGAACGATTTATCGAGGTGCAGCGTAGCTGGGATGAAATAATGGGTAAGAAAAGTGCTGAATTCATCCGGGCTAATCCTGATCATGTGTTAGTTGTACTCGCGGGCGTCCAGCATGTAGCAAATGGTTATGGAATCCCAAGACGCGTGGAGAAGGATGTTGGCTTCCGTGGGACCATAGTTCTAAGTGGGAATGAACGAACCGATATCCCAGAAGGTGCAGATGTATTTTTGGACCTCAAGGAAGGGGTTTTACCGCAGAGTGGCCGCATGGGAGTTTTTATCAAATCTTCCGAATCAGGCGCCATAGTCAGTGGATTCACGGAAGATAGCCCGGCTAAAGAAGCCGGGATTGAAGAAAACGACACTATTACAGAAGTTAATGGGCGGACAGTTGAGCGTTTCGAGGATATCAAGCTGGCGTTATGGGACAAGCTGCCCGGGGATTCGGTACTGCTGAAAGTACGCCGGGATCACGATACGCATTTGCAGAAGTCGTTCAACTTGCACTGACCATGCCCTAACCATTTGTTGCAGAGAAAACTTTTTATCAATGCTGGGTTCATAACGCTCACCCAGCAACTAAGGTCCGGACGATCCGCAGCTTTACTTTTAACTTTTGCATAACTAGCAGCGTTATCGGGCCGGAGTTTGGACCGGAGAACCACCAGCAAGTCTTATCGCACCGAGGTCAGTCAGACTCGAAACAGAGGTTGGAATAAAATCTATTTGGCCGGTGTAAGCGCAACGTATGTTACGCTAGCAATCTTGACTGCAATGCCTTTAAAAGAACCCAGAGATTGTTGAAATGATAAACAGAAATTTGCTTTTTCGTTTGTGCCAAGCGACCGTAATCGCACTGTGTATAGTGACGACATCAATGACTAAAGCTGATGAAGCTACTGAGGGGACTTGGGAGAAGGCTAAAACAAGCTCATTAAATTTGTGGGAGTCTGCAAAAGAGCATTCTCATAAGATCTGGGAAAAAACGAAGTCCGGCTCTCAAGCAACATGGGAAGCTGCTAAGTCAGAATCAGATGAAGCCTGGGAAGAGGCCAAAGAAAAATCTAACAAAGCGTGGGAAAAGGCGAAATCCGGAACGAGCGAGGCGTGGAAAACGGCGAAAACCGAATCCGATGAAGCCTGGGAGGAAGCTAAAGAGAAGTCGCACAAAGCCTGGGAAAAAACGAAGTCGGGAACCGGCGAAGCCTGGGAGGCTACGATGAAAAAGTCCGATGCTTTGTGGGAAGCGACAAAGAAAAAGTCGGATGAGGTATGGGAGGCCATAAAAGGCGACTGATCCAATTTAACGGTCGGTGGATTTTGAATAGTCGTGACGTAACCAGCGACCGCTGCATTTGCCGCAAAGGTTAAAGTAAGGTCGAGCTATGAACGGGTTAACAGGTTTTCAAAAACAGCTGCAAAACGAGGCACGGGAGCTGGCTACGAGCAAGATTGCTGCACGGGCTGCAGAAGTAGACGAGACCGAGGAGTATCCTTGGGACAACGTGCAATTGTTGACCGAAGCCGGTTATATGGGTATGACCATACCCAAGCAATATGGTGGCCGGGGTTTAAACTACATCGATGCAGTCCTTGTAATCGAGCAAATGGCAAAAGTTTGCGGCGTTACCGCTCGTATCGTTGTAGAAGGCAACATGGGAGCAATCGGTGCCATCATGAAGTACGGCTCCGACGAACACAAGCACTTAGCTGCAGAGTTGGTCTTGGCCGGCGATAAGCCGGCGATTTGCATCACCGAACCGGAGGCGGGAAGCGCCGCGAGCATGATGACTACTCGAGCCGACCGAAAGCAAGACAAATACGTACTCAATGGCAAGAAACACTGGATTACCGGAGGCGGTGTGTCCAAACTGCATTTGATCTTTGCCCGTGTGTTCGAAGATGGTGAGGAGAAGGGCATAGGGGGATTTATATGTGTCAGCGGTGAACACGACGGCTTAATTGTGGGTCAGCGCGAAAAAGCGATGGGGCTGAGAGGAATCCCTGAAACGGAGCTCGTCTTTGAAGATCTGGAATTACCCATCGATAGATTGATTCAGCCGCCAAAGGGCTTGGCAAAAGGATTCGCTGGATTGATGAATGCATACAACGCACAACGTGTGGGAGCAGCTACCGTGGCCTTAGGTATTGCCCAAGGTGCATTCAATTTGGCGCTGGAATATTCCCAGCACCGTCATCAATTCGAACGACCGATATGTGAATTTCAGGGTTTACAGTGGATGTTGGTAGACATGAATATTCAACTAGAAGCTGCCCGCGCTTTGATTTACCAGGCAGCGAGAAGCGGTGGAGACCAGGATTTCCCTGATATCTCACAGGCCGCGCGGGCCAAGATCTTAGCTTCGGAGTCCGCAATCAAAGTGACCAACGACGCCCTACAGATCTTTGGCGCGGCGGGGTATTCCCGGACTAACCCCCTGGAACGCATGGCCCGCGACGCTCGGATGTTTACCATTGGCGGTGGCACCGCACAGATCCTGCGTACCGTCGTTGCATCACAACTGCTGCGAAGAAAGCTGCCCCAGACCCGGGATGGCTACATTTAAGTAGCTAGGGACGAGTGACTAGTAACTAGCGTCCTGTTGTTTTGCCTAACTTAAGAATGGCAGTTTGCAGTGGTTTATGCTTATCAAACAAGATTACGAAATCCGATTCACGGCGACCGCCCTTGGCGTTGATCACATCGATGAGGGAACGACGATTGGCTGCACTCCACCTTGCTATACCGGGTAAGGCGAGAACAATCGGACTCCAACGTTCCCAAGCAATTCGTTTGCTAGATAAAGAACGTCGACTCGGTTCGTAACCCAACAAACTGGTCGCCAGACTCATGCATCGTTGTGTCCCATTTGATACAGCAGTGCTGGCATGATTTTCCAACACCTTAGCTGCCATCAAGCCAATATTTTCAGTTGGCAGTGTATTGACAAGATTATCTCGCGGATCGCCCAAAAACAAATACAAGTCATCGCTCGCTAACTTTTTTAAAGTACTTAGACTGGAGCGATAACCTGGTTTCGATTTTTTATTCGCAAGTTCTGTGCGTAATAAACGTTTAACTTTCGAAGCCCGCGGTTTGAATCCATGTTTATGATAAAACCAGAATGCCCCCGACTTAAGAGCCTCCTGATTACCCTCCCCCAGCTGTTGAGTGTTGATCACAAAAGTATCGGAATTAAAAAGATGACGAACCATAGCAAGCGTATGAATAAAGATTCGAGATGCTTCCGTACCACGAAAAGTATCGAAGATATTGAAGTTGATTTCCGCAGAACGCAGCAGCGTCGTGGCTTGTGTATACCCAATCGGTACGCCATTTCGCAAGATAAGGAATACGTACATGGCTTCCAACAAACTGCGGCGATGGGGGAGTAACCCGTAACAGATAAACTGTAGTCCACTTTCATAAGTGACAATACGCACGTCCTTTGGATCTGCGTTCATAAAAGCATATAGGTCTCGAGCTCGAGTAATCATTTGAACTCGTGCAAGATCAATCAGTTTGTTTCCATCACGCTCGCCTAGATTACGCACCGATATCGGTGGTCTCTTTATTAGCTTGGAAATTGGGATGTCCGATCGAGAAGGAGTCAGGCCAAATACCATTCTTTTAGGTTTGTACCTGGAATGAGTTCTACATGGTGTGCCAACACCGGGAGAGATGATCAAAGGAACGTCTAGATCGTCGTATAATTTTTCGCGGACGGATTCTTCCACCCGCCAACGAATAAAATGACGAATGAGAAACGCCGCGTCGGTTTCTTCGGGCCGTTTCAATGTCTCGATCCACTGCTTTGGGGAAAGAGAAAGGTTTTCCAACGCTTCCGTCGCTGGGTATGAAAGTAACAATGGCCACAATTCGTCTAGACCGTGCACGTTCTCCCACTCTGGCCAGTCGATTGAAACCGACGCGGGCCAACGCTCAAACAGCCATCGCGCGGTCGGCCAATAAAAACGGTAATGAATTCGGGTACCGGTGATCCCGGTGTCCTCAAGTGCCCGGTAGTGTTTCTTAAGATCCTTCCTATTTCCGAAACTACCTAGCATCCTTTCAACCATGATGAGTACGGCGTCATTGTCAGGATATGCCTGCATGAAACACATGGCTTCGTGCAACTGAGCAACTTCTGTATTGGTTCGTAATTGCGCTTTTTCTAAAATTTGCAAAAAACGCAACTTATGGTTTGCCGAGTCTGAATCAAAGCTATGACGCAGGCGCCGTAACCGTTGCAAAGCAGAGCTGGGATTGATTGGCTTCATCATCAATCAGTTTTCGACACAGTGTGATTCGAGAATTGACTTAGGTCAATTCATGCATGGACATATATGTATTTAATTTACTATGAAGTATGCTGTCTTTGTCGGAACAATAGAACGCTGTTTTCAATTTTACTATTACAAGTACAGGAGTAGCAGTATGACAGTTCATCATGAAGGCGACATGCCTCACACCATGGAAGATTTACGTGAAGGTATCAGGATGATGCGTAGGGCTTCACCCGAGACTTGGGAAGCATGGGCGAAATTTCTCGACGCAGCGCTCGAACCCGTAGATTTGGATCGTAAAACAAAAGAGTTTGTTGCTCTCGGCATGAGTATCACGGCACAATGCAAGTATTGCGTGGGCATCCATGTACAAAAGTGTCTCGACGCCGGTGCCTCTGAACAAGAAATCGTAGCGGTTTGCCATGTCGCTATGGTCATGGGTGGCAGCCCTGCGATGACTTACATTGCTGAAGTATATAAGGCACTTGAACTTTATCGCGAGAAACAGGAAAAAGTCGGATAGACTCAGAAATTAGAAGCGATAAAGATGGGGCGTGCTGTCGAACGTGATAAGTTCGATGAAGAGGATTACGTCCTCTTCAAAGAACGGCTGCAACAAAGCATTACCGCGCTGGAGCTGTTGCTCGTGCGACCTGGATTTGGCCAGGGTCCAACAACCCTTGGTGCTGAATTGGAAGTATCCATCGTCGACGATGACTACCGAGCATTGCCGGTCAACCGACAAGCGCTTGCACAAAATTTAGACCCACATATTCAACTGGAACTAGACCGGTTCAACCTCGAATTCAACCTCGACCCGCTTCCTGCTGCAGGCAGGCCGTTCAGTCAAATCGAGAATCAGCTTAAACAGGCCATAGATCAACTTAACCATCTCGTCAGTCCACTCGGCGGTAGAGTCGTCCCAATTGGGATCCTGCCAACGTTAACCGTCGATGATCTACAGGCCGATGCGTTAACCGATATTCCTCGATTTCGAGCGCTTAACGCTGGCATTCGAAGACTGCGTCAACGCTCATTCGACGTAGAGATCGATGGGCCAGAGCCCTTGTCATTGACTTGTGAAACTGTATCTCTAGAAGGCGCCAATACTTCTTACCAGATACACTTGCGGGTCGATCCCAACGATTTCGCAGATATGTTTAATGCCGCCCAGCTTGCAACACCCATTGCGTTGTCGGTAGCTGCTAATTCACCAACATATGTAGGACACGTACTTTGGGATGAAACCCGGGTCGCTCTATTCAAAAAGGCAATCGATGATCGCTTGCCAAATTCAATGGATTGGCGACGCGCAGCAAGAGTACCTTTTGGGCACGGATGGATCCGTAAAAACGCACTGGAGAATTTCTCCGAATCTGTCGCTCTTCATCCCTGTGTCTTACCCCTGATTTCGGAGCAAGACCCAATTATTGCAATCGAACAAGGCGAGCTTCCATCCTTGCAGGAACTGAGACTCCATCAAGGGACTGTTTGGCAATGGAATCGTGCTATCTATGATCCAGCTTTGGGGGGTCATTTAAGGATTGAGATGCGTGCGCTCCCCGGTGGACCGACTCCCATTGACATGGCCGCAAACGCAGCATTCTTAGTCGGCCTGACTTGGGGCTTAAGCGACGACGTCGACCGCTTGTTGCCTCGCTTTCCATTTAAGTACGCCGATTACAATTTTTATCGATCGGCACAATATGGGCTTGATGCTACGCTGTTGTGGCCAACAGTCACTTGTGGCGACTCTCCCCGCGAGATTAAAGCTAAGCAGCTGATTTTGGATACGTTGCCTATTGCCGAGAGAGGTCTTGAAAGGCTGGGCGTTTCAACACAAGAAACTAAACGGGTGCTAGAAGTCATATCGGAACGGGTGCGACGAGGTAACACGGGTGCTCGTTGGCAACGACAGGTCTTGACCCGACTCGATCAGAAGATGCCACGTGAAGAAGCACTTAGCCAACTGTTGGCTCTTTATCTGGAGCATGCCGAGACAGGCAAGCCTGTCAGCGAATGGCCTTTGTCAACCTAGACTGGCGTGTGTCATGAACGCCCAGAATCTCCCCGTTAAGCACGAAGACGTCAGCTTCGGTAGGTCACTTCAATTGGATATTCTTTTAATCACGAGTAGTAGACTGAGCAAAACAAAAAATAAAGTTTGATCCATTGACCAAAGCACTAGCTACCTTACTTCGATCGATGCTCAGCAGTTTTAGGGATTTGCTGCCTATCCTGGTCGTGGTCGCTTTTTTCCAGTTGGTCGTACTACAGCAACCCATTCCCAACCTGTTCGACCTCGTTGTAGGAACACTGTTTGTGCTCCTGGGGCTCACCTTTTTCATTTATGGTTTGGAAACAAGCCTGTTCCCTCTGGGTGAAGCGATGGCTTACGCCTTTGCTAAAAAAGGTAGCGTGTTTTGGTTGTTGCTTTTCGGTTTTGCGCTGGGCTTTGGCACCACGGTTGCCGAGCCTGCCCTTATTGCTGTGGCGGACGAAGCGTCCAAAGTGATGGCGCAAGGCAAGGTAATCCCAGACACCGAAGCGGCACGGGAGACATATGCCGATGGACTGCGTTTTACGGTTGCTCTATCAGTGGGGGCGGCAATCGTAACTGGTGTGTTTCGCATCATCCGGGGTTGGCCGATCCACATTATGATCATGATTGGCTATGCCATAGTCGTCGTGATGACTTCTCTTGCACCTGCCGAAATCATTGGTGTTGCCTACGATTCAGGTGGCGTGACGACATCGACCATCACAGTACCCCTGGTCACTGCCTTGGGCGTCGGCCTAGCTTCCTCGATCCGTGGCCGTAATCCTTTAGTGGACGGTTTTGGACTCATCATGTTTGCATCGCTATTTCCAATGATCTTCGTTATGGCCTACGGAATGCTTTACTGATGAACACTCTGTTTGAAATCGTGATGACGATTAGAGACACGGTAGTGGACGTACTACCCATAGCAACCATCGTTGTTGTTTTTCAAATTGCTGTACTGCGTCAACCTCTACCCAATATCCGCCGTCTTATCGTTGGATTCGTATACGTATTGGTTGGATTGTCACTGTTTCTGGCCGGCCTGGAGAAAGCGCTGTTTCCCATAGGCAGACTGATGGCAACACAACTCACCGACTTACGATTTATTCTGGACGACGTTACAACCAGTGTGCCGGAATGGCCTGAGTATTACTGGGTTTATCTATTCGCGTTTTGCATCGGGGCGAGCACGACCATTGCCGAGCCAGCATTGATGGCTGTTGCCATTAAGGCCAGCCAAGTTTCGGGTGGTGCGATCAGCGCGTGGGGGTTACGTCTGGCTGTTGCGTTGGGTGTCGCACTTGGAATCGCCTTGGGAACATGGCGGATTGTTGTCGGGATTCCCATTCAGTACTTCATCATTCCAGGTTACATATTTGTCGTTATCCAAACCTATTTTGCGCCAAAGATGATTGTGCCGCTGGCTTACGACTCCGGAGGCGTAACCACATCTACCGTGACCGTGCCGTTGGTAGCCGCGCTGGGCTTGGGTTTGGCGGATTCAGTTCCCGGCCGTGATCCCCTGCTGGATGGCTTCGGCCTGATTGCTTTCGCCAGCTTGTTTCCGATGATCACGGTGATGGGTTATGCGCAAGGTTCGGCCTGGTGGACCACCCGCCGTGGTGGCGATGCCGAACCTTCGAATAGACTGTAAAAACAGGAGAGCGTTAATGCGATTTAAACTAATCCTTACATTCATCGATGAGGCCCACACAGAAGCCGTGGTGCGGGCGGCTCGAGAAAGAGGGGCCACCGGGGCCACCATTATTACCAGTGCGCGGGGTGAGGGCCTTGAAAAATCAACGACATTCTTGGGGCTCACCTTAGAAACACTGCGAGATGTTGTTTTGTTTCTGGTGGAAGAGCATATGAGCCGAGACATATTGGAGCACATTGCAGAGGTGGGTGAATTCGACGACAAGCCCGGCACCGGTATTGCGGTGCAAGTCGACGTCGAGGATGCGGTGGGTGTTGCCCATCAAATCAAACAACTTCACGACGCTGTGGAGGAAAAATTATGAGTGAACCGAAAAAACAAAAAGTCATCCGCGTTCGGGACGTCATGACCAACAAGTTCAGCGTCATGGATGGGCTGGCAACGGTGGATGAAGGCCTGCAGACAATGAAATCGACTGACGTCAGGGCCTTGATTGTAGACCAACGCCACGACGACGATGCCTACGGTATTGTACTACTCTCCGACATGGCAAAAAACGTCCTAGCACGAGACCGATCACCAAAGCGGGTGAGCCTGTATGAAATCATGTCCAAGCCGGTGATCTGGGTGGAGCCGGATATGGACATTCGCTATTGTGCGAGGTTATTCGACAACTTCGGTCTTGCTGTGGCTCCGGTCATAGAAGACGGTAAGATAATAGGTATCGTGAGTTATCACGAAATTGTCTTGAACGGGCTGGTGGAAGTGGACTAGGCAGCTGATTCGTTCTGCACTGCGATCGCCATTTCTCCCATGGAAAAAAACAGAAAGTCCATTTGCGGGCGGTGCTCTACCGGGGCTGTCGCCCCCCAATCCCCGCTTTCCGACAAATGTTGACGATCAATCCACGCCCTTGCCAGGCCAAAGGCTTCGGCCTGAACGTGGTCATGTAGCAGGCTCTGCGCGGTGTGCAGAACATCGCTTTGCTCAAAACCAAAGTCCACGCGCAAATGCTCAATCAAATACTTGAAGTTAGCTGGGTTGGGTTTGTACGAGCCAATGTCTTCGGCGGTATAAATAGCATCGAACTCGACGCCCAGTTTACGATTTGAAGCTGCAAAACCATCCCGGTTTACATTTGACAGAATCACTAGTTTGTAACGTGTTTTAAGATATCGAAGTGCATCGGCGGTGTCTGGAAAAGCAGGCCAGTGGGGGATGGAGCTACCAAAATCCGAATCGAGCTGTGCCGTCGTCCGCATATTCAACTCATCCGCAATCGCAGCGTGTGTCTTCTCTAAAATTTCTGGATATAACATGTTGGGCGTGGCCGTCTCCTGCGCATTTTCATATTTGCCAAACAGCGTTAAGCCTTCTTGCCGCGAGACGTCGGTGCGCTCGTTATACATTAGCAGAGGCTGCAATGCATCCCAGATACCGCTCTCCCAATCAATAAGCGTGCCGTAACAATC
>JASJAT010000172.1 GCA_030066885.1 Arenicellales bacterium
GGTGATTTGTCCATTTCAGTTGGAGCAGTAAAATAAGAGACTGAACGCAATGTTTTAAATGGTCATAGATCCTATCTGGGGACGAAGCGTTTCCACCGGACCATGATTGAGTAGACGGTGGTTGAAATAGGGCGATCTCGCTATGACTGATCTAGAAGAGACCTGATGCGTAAGACCGTGCAAACTGTTTCCGGCAAACCACTTAATCTTAGCGATTACGAACAAGCACTGCTTGAGGGTGAAGCCGGTGAAGCGATGCAGTTCGTTATGCAACTGGTCGTTCGCGCCGCTCGAATCATGGACGCCCCGAGACTCCTGGAAACCGATTATCTCCATATGGATGCCTGCCACTACTATGGCCGGGCGCACTTGGATTTTGCCCGTTACCTGGTAAACAGCAATATCCGATTTGGCATCCGGGCATGGACCAACACGGTCCCCGCCAGCTTGATTCAAAAGGAGGTGCGAGAGGAAGCAGACGCTGTGGTGCTCAAGGAAGCGCGGGAACTCGCCGATCTTTACATCGCGATGGGGGCAAAGCCGGTTTGGACCTGCGCTCCGTACCAACTGCCTGGCAGCCCAGTGTTTGGAGAGCATATCGTTGTCGCCGAATCGAATGCTGTGTCCTACTTTAACTCTGTCATCGGAGCGCGGACCAATAAATATGGAGACTTCCTAGACGTTGCTTGCGGTCTGACACGACGCGTACCTGAAGCCGGTTTGCACACGGATAAGGGACGTCGGGCGCAAATCCACATTGATCTTGCGAAAGTTCCGGAAGAATTACGTGAGACGGAATTCTTTTGCCACGTCCTGGGCCATCTCATGGGAAGAGTTTCAGGCAACCGCATACCGGTGATAACTGGGCTGCCGGCGAAGACACCAAAGGATAGCTTGAAAGCATTAGCCGCCGCCGGCGCAGCCTCTGGTGCTATCGGGCTTTATCATGCTGTCGGCATTACACCCGAAGCGCCCACCTTGGAGGCGGCCCTGCAGGATCGACCTGCCGAGGCCTTTTACCGCGTAACCCCGCGTAATCTTGTCGAAGCACGGGATTCCCTCTCGACCACGGCGGGAGGGTCGGTTGACATGGTCGCACTTGGGACACCGCATTTTTCCTTCACTGAATTCGCCCGGCTGATGCCCTTGCTAGACGGCCGCAAAATCCATTCCGATGTTGCCTTCTATGTCTCCACCAGCCGTCATGTTGCTGCGCTGGCGACACAGAAAGGATGGATAGAGGCGTTGGAAAAGGCAGGCGTTACGGTACTCGTGGATACATGCACCTACTTCACCCCGGCTGTGCGAGGCTGTAAAGGACAAGTCATGACGAATTCTGCCAAATGGGCCTACTACGCGCCTGGTATGTTGCCGGTAAAAGTTGCCTTCGGTAGCCTTCGGGACTGTGTTGAGAGTGCCGTCCGGGGGGAAGTGGCGCGCGATCCTACAACATGGTCGGCGCGGCACTGGGGAGTTTCAGAATGAGCTGCCGCAGTTTACCTGTACTGGATATTCTTAATCCAGGAACCGCTCACGGGACGGTGCTAAAACTATCCGAACCTCTAAGTTTCTGGGGTGGCTTTAATCCGGTTGACGGTCGCATCATCGACCAAAGTCATCCCGAAGTGGGGAAGAGTATTACCGGCACTATCCTCGCTTTGCCCGGCTCCCGAGGATCTGCAGGAACGCCGGGCGGCGTTGCCGAAGCATTGCGCCGGAATGTTGGACCGGTGGCAATCCTCCTTGCCCAACCCGACGTCAACATCACTATTGGCGCCCAGGTTGCAGACCACCTCTATGCGACAGAAACGCCGGTTTTAGCTTTGGCGGAGATCGAATTTGCGTGGCTAGAGACGGGTATGCAAGTAACTGTTTCGGACGTGGGCGTGGCTATAAAAGAGGACGGTGGGATTAAAAGTTAGTCCCTCTGTCTCTTTAATTTGCGAAAATCTGGACCTGAGTTCCAACCCAAGACAGTTCGTCTAAATAGCAATCTTTTAGGAGTAAAGTTAATGGCCGGAGTAGGAACGCAAAAAGTATTTGAAAACGATCGCGTCAATGTGTGGCACCTGGACCTTGAGCCTGGCGAACATGGTGAACAACATACACATAGTTTGGACTACGTGATTCGAATCCTATCAGGATCTACACTGCAAATCTTTGGTCCAAAGGGAGAGCTACTTGATACTGTAGAACTCGGATCTGGAGGGGCCGTCAGCTTTCGAGTTGAAGGAGATCAAATCGTAGCAGACCGTCCCGGATACCCGGTTGTCCCGGCAACTCATAGTGCTAAGAATGTAGGGACGAACACCTTCCGCGAGGTGTTGATCGAATTTAAGAATTAACGTTTGACCTCAGATGAAGGGGTTAACACTTACCCCTCTGTCCCCATATTCGCCTTCATCAGTGCAAACCGAGAGGTGGGTCAGCGCTGATCTTTTGCTTGACTGGTGTGGCAGTTGTTGGGCGACCTATTGCCTCGGCCCTAATAGTCGCCTCAATGATCCCTTCATCACCACTTGTACCGGGCAAATGGATCTTCTGTATCGCGTATTCAACTTTGCTCGTCTCAGCACCCGCTTCTCTTGCTTTACTTAGTGCCCTTTCGACGGCGCTTTGTTTCGCCAGTTCCAGGGCCTGCTGCCAAGTGTCTAACTCGTGCAGTCGATCCGCCAGGTGAACGCGATATGCACCACTTTCTGATCGGTTTATCAATACCTCGCAAGCTTGAATGATCAAACCGGTCACTGCGCCCACCGCATTGGCGACATCGAAATGGTTTGGCATGACGAGATCACAACCCAAGCGACGACCAATTTCCGGGTAATAGGCCTTTACGGGTGCCCCCACTGCGACAACAGGTGTATTCACTCTGATGTCCACCGTTGTTAAACCAACGCGTTTATAACCCTGGCTAACAAGCGTCTTGAACGGTTCTCCTTTTTCCCTGATATCCAAAGCAATACCCTGATAACGATGGTCATTCGACTCCAGCGCGAGGTCCAGTAGAGCGCGGCTGGCGTTTACATGCACTGCATTTCTCACTTCCTGACAAAACGCTTCAATCTGTGCCGCAGTAGGTTTCTTTATCCCCCGTCGCCACCGTAGGAGCAAACCCGCACCCAATGCTGCAGCCTCCGTGGACCACTCAGTAAACTCGCCCAACACATGCAACGCATCGGTTGGCGTGAATCCAGCCAAACCGACATGGCCCGTCCGACACAGTTCGCGCAGATGTCTCCTGTGGGTTGGGCTGATAATGATGTGGTCGAGTGGACAGGGTCGGTCAGTCAGCAACTCGAGGATCTTAGCTTTTCTAACATCCAGATTATGTGCGTCGGGGTGTTCCCGCTGCAGCACCGCGAACTGTCCCGAGAAAGGAACAGTATCTTTATGCTGAAGTTGCTTCTTGAGTTCCTTTCGTATTTCAGCAGAGCGTCCTGTTAAACTGATTGGGATTGCCCGGTTTGGTCCGAGTCGGACGTAGTTACCCCGGTCAACGTCGACCAGGCTGTCACCTCCCAATGCGAAGGTGCGCAAGTCGATGGCCTGTATCATGGTTCGAGTACCACCAACGATCGCACCGTCATCAGCAAGCTTGGCTCGTCCGTCGAGCAAAACGCCGATGTCGGTCGTGGTTCCACCCATGTCCGACAGAATGAAATTCTTTTCTCCGGACAAGAACTGGGCACCGATCATACTTGCCGCAGGACCTGACAATATAGTCTCTATCGGACGTTGTTGTATTACGTCCACCGCTGCGACAGTACCATCTCCTTTAACTACCATGAGTGGGGCATTTACTCCCAAGTCTTCTAAGCATCGGTTGACGGCAGCTACTAAACCGCGAATTTTTGGGATTAAGCTTGCGTTCAGAGCCGTAGTTAATGCGCGACGAGGGGCATCAAGAGCCGAAGCAAGTTCGTGCCCGCAGGTCACCGGTTTATCACATAGTTTGTTTATGATTTCTTTCGCTCTAAGTTCGTGCGATGGATTGCGGACACTGAACTGTGCGGATACTGCAAACGCATCAACATTATCTCTATGCTTTCTGACAATCTTTTCCAATTCACCCTCATCTAATGCGGCTACCTCGCGTGCCATACTGTCGTGGCCACCGCCGATACTGACCGTTCTTGCATCACTCAGCTTCTGCTCGATCAGACTTTTGTTGATCATTGGTTCTTCATACCCAATTAATATCGCACATACCCGCGAACCCTCGCCTTCTACCAGCGCGTTGGTGGCAAGCGTAGTAGATATAGATACCATCTTGATGTTGCGGTCGCTTTTTGCAGGGAGTTTTTCGATAACATCGCGCATGGCCTGCTTGAGACCAATGCTCAAATCGTGACGAGTGGTCAGTGCTTTACTCCGGCACAAGATGGCGGAGTTCTCGGCGTTGAGAATGACTGCGTCGGTGAAAGTACCGCCGGTGTCGATCCCCAGGTATAAACTCTCAGTTTGTTTGTAGCGAGCCACGGTTTATCGAGGTCGGGTTATCCAAATACAGTTATATGAAAGATAGCGGCTTAATTCTACCCTAGACTTTAGGACGCGAAACTCTACCCAGGGTAAGCCAAAAAGGTGACCAACCCAGTACGCCAAGTACCGAAAACGTAGGGGTGATCATAGTGTAGGCGTATACTGTGGTGAATGGATCCTCTGATAAACAATCTTTCGTATCTGTTTTTTCTACTCGTGGGCGTAGGCGTGTTCGTTTGGTTATGGGGCGTTGGCAGATGTTGCCCTAGATGTGATCGGTGGTGGGGACTACGCGGGACTGGTGAAAGGAAACAGATAGGGGAGGGTGGTGACTCTTACATAGAAGTAAGGTGCAAGTATTGTGGTTATATGATGTGGGAGGTCTCTAGAGGTGCCTAGTAGCGATTTAGTCCCTCAAACATATGCACTTAACCAAGAAACACCGGGCACTGGGGTGGCTAAACCTGGATGGTGGTGAAGAGTGTATGTCTAAACAAATGGGAAATGAGGCCGCTACCGCCCTTTGAATTTTGCTTTATCAAGGTCTATTAGCCTACTCATTTTTACCTTTGTATCGGAACCACCTTGTTGGGGGTTGGGAGGGAGGTGGCAGTCCGATGTTTCAGCAGCTCAATGAGCGGTAGCGCCGGTGAGTATCTTAACGCAAAATCTAGATTTGTCAACGTAACCCTTTATTCAAAAAGAGAAAAATCAGAAAACTGGCTCGGCGCGACCTCAATGTGAGTGTGTTTAGGCTTGCTGCGCCGGCTAGCGTTGGGAAAGTATTTGAGGGCTGATAACTCGTAGGGAGATCAAGGCAAGATGGTGGATTTGCGTATCTATCTCCAAAGGCTACGGGTTACCCGTGGACTTCAATTCATCGAGGTTTGTCTGTGGCTGGGCTTGGTCACGCCAATTTCATTCTGATTCGTTCGCGAAAAATACAGCTGGCGCCCGCCGTGATATTAGAAGCGATGTCGTGTCTATTGTTGAGTAGCAAACAGCTATTGAACTTACTGGGTATGTTTACAAACCTGTGTCATCTTTTTTTGACCTGGTGAGTTGTAAATTGTTAATTATGTTTAGGACTACAATAACCGTGAAAGCCTACAACAACAATTTTTCCATGATGCAATGGGGGTTCGACAGCACCGTATTGGCATCGATTGGAATTGTCTCTCTGCTATTCATTGCAGCGTGTCAGACCACCCCTGACCAGCCTCGGCTTTATCCGAATGCCCATTTAACAACAGTCGGTCAAAAGCAAGCTGAACTTGATATAGATGACTGTATGGCCTTGGCCCGAGATTATGGGGTATCCGAAAACAAGGAGGGCCGTGTAGGTGAAAAAGCGGCTGCCGGGGCTGTTATTGGCGGTGCTTCGGCTGGTGCGTGGGGACTGGTCAGAGGTGATGCTGGGAGCCGGGCAGCTGCGGGTGCCGCTTCTGGTGCGGCGGGCGGTGCTGCTGCTGGCGCAGTTCAGTCGACTCAAACCAGCCCTACGTTTAAAAATTTTGTCCAGAGGTGCCTCGCTGAACGTGGTTACGAGGTTATCGGCTGGCAGTAGATCATCTGCGGGTGATGGAGGTCGCACTCGAGTTCCCTTTTTGACTGACCAAATACCACTGCAAGCTTGCTTCGACGCAGTGGTGCTTAAGATGGTTCCAAAGTTAAGCTCTGGTCATCCCCCGTAGAGCCTTCACCTCATCGAGGTCGAACGGGTTGCCCTACGTAGCCCTAACGCCGGATTCTGGCCCTACCTCTGATTGCAGCGTTGGGGTACCTCAGTAGGAAAGACGAAGCAGCCCGAGAGATTAAACGTCTTAACCGGATCAAACCCGGCTACACATGCTCATTGGCCCGGCGTCACATGAGTGTCTCCGTTAACCCAATAATCGACCTAATTGTGGAGGGACTGGCCCGGGCAGGATTACCGTGAACACCGTCACTCCTGCATGTTTGTACCCGGTCATTCCCGCACGCCTTTTACATCCCGTCATTCCCGCATGTTGTTAGCGGGAATCCAGCCATATCGCGTCGAGTGCGCTGCACCTACTCATCTTTTTCGAGCCTCATAAGCTTGACATCACCCACATCTGCCGAAAAACCGTGCTTTTCATAGAAGCCAAACATCTATGGTAAGCAATACAGCTCAAAATGCTTCACGCGTTTCAGGTCTGGGTGATTTCTTCCTAATATCCATATTTATGAACTTTCGCTTGAGTAAACCGGACTGTCTATCAGATCACCTGTTTCATAGAAGTGTTCAAGCTTGTGGTGGTACGGTGCGAGGTCAAAGCCCTTCGCCCTGAGCCAATCTTCGTTATAGTAGGAATCAAGATAGCGTTCACCAGCATCACAAATCATGGAAACGACGCTACCTTGATGTTCCTGCGCTTTGAGTTCAGACAGGAGTTGGAACGCAGCATAGACGTTGGTGCCGGTTGAGCCGCCGCATTTACGGTTGAGTATGTTCTCCAGAAAATGAATGGTGGCAAATGAAGCGGCATCGGGGACCTTGATCATCCGGTCAATAACCGATGGTACAAAAGAGGGCTCCACTCTGGGTCTGCCAATACCTTCAATATTCGAGGCTTTATCCAGTGTCAGCGCTTTATTGTGGTTGTGATAATAGTCGTAAAATACAGAATGATCTGGATCGGCTACGCAAAGCTCAGTGGTGTAGTATCTATATCTAATGTATCGGCCGATGGTCGCAGACGTGCCACCAGTCCCGGCACTTACGACAATCCATCTAGGAATGCTGTAAGGTTCAGATCGCATTTGAGTGAAAATAGATTCTGCGATGTTGTTGTTGCCACGCCAGTCCGTGACCTGCTCAGCATATGTGAATTGATCCATGTAGTGTCCACTGAGTTCCTTAGCCAGTCGACCGGCTTCTGCATACAAATCACCGGACGCCACCAGATGACACTTGCCCCCGTAAAAAGTTATTTGCTCGATTTTCTCTAGAGAGGTGTTTTTCGGTATTACCGCGATGAAGGGTAAGTCAAGCAACTTGGCAAAGTAAGCCTCTGATACCGCCGTGCTGCCCGAGGATGCTTCGATGATTGGGGTTCCCTCGTGAATCCAACCATTGCACAGACTGTACAAGAACAAAGAGCGGGCGAGCCGGTGCTTTAAACTACCCGTCGGGTGTGTAGATTCATCTTTTAAATAGAGTTCCAGATGCCTTAGAGCAGGAAGCTCCACCTTTATTAAGTGTGTATCAGAAGAACGTTGAAAATCGGCTTCTATCTTCCGAATCGCTTGATGAACCCAATCTCTCACGTATTAATCTCTTAACAATCAACTAGTTTGAAGGACACCGTGCGCCATTCTAAACCACACCCCAGCCCTGCGTAACGTAGATCCCTAGTTAATCCATACGAACAATCGAGTGAAAACCTTGTGAACGACTTCTACTTTGAAGGGTTTGGCATAAACCATAATTCGTTCGCCTCGTGCAGTATTCCGCGATAGTATTTCCCGAAACGACCTAAATCTCAGAGGTCCCCTATATGGAAGACCGCCTACCCCGTAAACTCGCCGCCATCCTGTATGCGGATGTGGCAGGGTACAGTCGGCTAACAAGAGAAGATGAGGATGCGACTCATCGTACCCTCAGCGAGTACCTCGACCTTGTTTCTAGCGCCATTGAATCCAATCGCGGACAGGTAATGCACTACGCGGGCGACGCCGTGCTGGCCAAATTCGATGCAGTCGTTGACGCGATGTCTAGCGCTGTCACTATTCAGGAAGAACTGAAGGATCGCAATGGAGGCTTACCAGATGAGCACAAGGTGCAATTCCGTATTGGTGTGAACCTCGGTGACGTAATCGAAGATAGGGGAGACATCTATGGTGATGGAGTAAACGTCGCTGCCCGCCTTGAGAGCCTCGCCGAGCCCGGAGGGATTTGTATTTCTGACGCGGTACGCTCAGCGGTAGGCACAAAGCTCGATATAGATTACAAATTTATCGGGGAACAAGAAGTTAAGAATATCTCTGAGCCGGTGCGAACGTACAAGGTTCAGATGGAATGGGAGAAAGGAGTCAGCCCTCTGATAAGTGTGGATTCTGTGGATTCAGAGGATGAACCCTCCATGGCAGTACTACCCTTCAGTGACCTGAGTGGAGATTCATCGCAGGGTCACTTGGCACTTGGATTAGCTGAGGAACTGGTGGCAACTCTTGGTTGTATTCCTTGGTTTTTTGTTTCAGCACCAACCGTCTCGCTTTCTTCAGAGATCGCTAAAAAACCCAAAACACAGATAGGGAAAATCCTTGGTGTTCGCTATCTCATTGGTGGAAGTGTGCAAACATCGAGGGACAAAGTACGGATCGTAGTGCATTTGACAAGTGCAGAAAATGGTCAACAAATATGGGCTGAAAGATTCAATGGAAACCAAGATGATCTTTTCGATCTTCAGGATCACATAGCGCGTACCGTAATCGGTGCCATTGAACCCAAGATGCTCCAGGTAGAAATCCTACGCGCGCAGGCTAAGCACGGCAGCCTCACTGCGTTCGACTACTACCTACGGGCATTGGCCCACATCCGTACAATGGATCAAGCAGATCTAAAGCAAGCACTTGATTTGCTACGATCTGCCATTGATGCAAATCCGCAGTATGCGGCGGCGCACGGATTGATTGCGTGGTTAATGACACTTCATGTGCCACAAGGTCTGGGATTCGATGCAGAAACGGGTCTTATACATGCACAGAAAGCAATTGAATTTAGTCAAGGTGATGCAGATGCTCTCTCAACAGGCGGTTATGGTCTTGGCTATATCAACCATGACCCACAGGCAGGTCTGGTATATGTGCAAGAGTCACTTAAGCTTAATCCTAATTCAGCGCGTGCCCATGACTTTGCTGGATGGCTCCTGTGCTATGCAGGTGATGCCGATGCGGGATTGGTACATTTTGATAGTTCGATCAACTTGAGCCGAATCGACTCATTTACCTTCAGAGCACTTGCGGGGAAAGCTTTCTCACTATTTTTTCTTGGTCACTTTGAAGAGGCTGTGGAATTTGCAAAGCGGTCTTTGGTGGCCAATCCGAATTTCACTGCCTGCCACCGTGTCCTTGCGGCTGCTTTGGCACGCTGCAACCAACGCGATGAAGCCCGAACAACTGTTGAAGATTTATTACGGCGAGTCCCTGGGTTGACTGTCGCAAGATTCTCGGAAGAAACACGTTTTGTCTTCCCCAGCTATAAGAAGATATTGCTCGATAGCCTTCGCCAGGCAGGTTTGCCCAATGAATAGATGGAGACAACGATTGAACGCTTTTAGCCACCAGAGAAATCAACCTTTGGTGTCATCAGGTGCACCAATTTACGCTGCTTCGATTCGATACAACATGAAAGCGTGTAACACCCACCCGCCGACCTACCATGGTATAGATCCGGACACAGGCAGCCGTTTATTTATTCGACGTATGATTGGGTCAATTCAAGCAACGTAAACAACACCTCGTCCTGGATCCCCAGGATTTCAAAATGGCCCACTAGGTTTTCAAGGTATTCCTGGCTGGATCCAAACATCCCTCTGCCGGTCGCTATGTAGCGGGCAGCTTGCTGCAGCGTTAAGTTGGGCAGATAGTTGTTGGCGGAATGGTCCACGACAAACGCGAGTACCTCGATCTGGCCCAGTGATGTCGTTGCAGTAAGAAAAACGGGAGAATATGCATGCAAGAGCATCTCGCGCCGCCAAATAATTCGGGTTTCCTCCTCAACGAGTGCCTGGGGAACCCGAAAGGCCAGGCCATCACATCCTTGGCCGTCATCTAAACCCGCCATCAGCCCCGGTTTTTCCGGGGTGCCTCGGCCAACCACCGATTTTAGGCAAAAGCGTCGTTCGTGGCGGCTCAGATGCGCAATACGAACTTCCTCAAATATAAACGCTGGATCCCACATCAGCGACCCATACGCGAAGACCCAAAGGTCGCAGGGCATGACGCTGTCGAGTGTTTTTCGACGGGAATCTTCCCGGTAAGCGTCGCTATGCCGCCAACTTACCTCTTCACCTCTCGACCACATCTTCTGGTCGAGTTTTGTAACGTCGAGGTCTCGGAAGTTAGACTCGCTCGGGTCGATGATTTTTCCCCTTAGTTCGGGGTGATGGATAAAAGGATCAATTGCTTGAGGCACTTTGGTATCTTTCGGGTGATTGGCGCCCGGTCCGAGATTGGTAGGAAGTATATACACACCCTGTATCCAAACGTAATAGCTACATTCGAATGTAGAAGTGGACGCCGGCTCCAATCGTTTGTGACGCAGCACCTATATCAGCAGACAGCCCAAAGAACACATCCGCGCATTCACTTAGTGTGATCTGGCGAACACCGGTGCCATGGCTTGGATCATATCAGCCGCTTTTACCAGTTTTTGAGCTTTTGTTTTACCCTTGGCCACTGGTCCGTCGACGAACAGATTGGCGAGCCCGTGTACTGATGACCAGGCTAACAACTCCTGCGGGCTGAGGCTTGTCGGGTCCCCGTCCCTTATCGTGTCGGAGAAGCCGCCTTTCAAATGTGCGCTGAGTCTATTTGCGGCGGCCACGTAGTCTATGTCATTGGAGTAGATGGCCTCCTCGCGCCACATAGCGCGAAAGAAGGCGGGCTTTTCCAGGGCAAACTCAATGTAGGCCAAGCCTACCGCACGAAAGGGACTAGTGCCGTCTTTGTCTGCCTGGACCTTTGCGGCGTCCATGGCGTCCGAAAGCTGGTGCAGGGCCCGCGTTGCGAAAGCGGTCAGCAAAGCCCTTTTGTCCGCGTAGTGCCTGAAAGCGGATGAGGGCGAAACGCCAACCAGCTTTGCGCACCCGCGCAATGTGACCGCCTCGAGCCCAAACTGCGTAGCAAGCTCGTCCACCGCGTTGAGCAGAGATTCCGCCAGGTTGCCGTGGTGATAAGCCTTTTTCTCACTGGGGCTCACGACGGACTCCACTTAAGATTAATGTGCACGTTGTTCACTTTTTTCACCCAAAGCCTTGAAATTTTATGCTCTGAACGTATATTATATGCGAACAGTGTTCACATTAGTCAACAACCAGGAGTAGTCGAGGCCCGGTCCTGAACATTGGAGACACGGGAAGACGCTCTTGAATCATCTAATCAGGAGAGTGAGTTATGTCATCGTCAATCGGTTCAACTGTTGATCAAACTGAACGTCGATCACGGGGCCATTGCTGCGGCAACTGGGGTCGTCGTGGGAACTGGTCTGCGCTCAACATCGCTGCCATGGTTGTGGGCTTCATGATTTTCTGGCCTATCGGGTTGTTGATTCTGTACTGGATCATCAAGGGCCGAAGCGTCAAGGAGCTGCCGCAAGGCATCCGGGAGCAATGGTCGAAGATGACCGGAAGCTGGCATGGTAATGGCAACGGTCCGAGCGACAACGTCGTGTTCAACGAGTTTCAACAAACCCAATATGATCGCATTCGCGAAATCAAGGATGAGATCAAGGAGCGAACACGCCGGTTCGCCGAGTTCCGCGCAAACGCAAAACGACGTGCTGATGAAGAGGAATTCAGCCGGTTTATGGCCGAGGCGCCGGTGCGCAACGACGGCTAGGATTGGTACTTTGTCAAAAAAAGAAAACCGAGTGGGTTATGCCGAGAGCGGCATGACTCACTCATGTTCTCTCCCTTTCAAACTTAGGAATCCTTCCGGGGTGAGTAGACGATCACTCGTGAAAAGCATAGTGTGAAATAAAAAAGACCGGGT
This sequence comes from Arenicellales bacterium, assembly GCA_030066885.1. Taxonomy (GTDB): domain Bacteria; phylum Pseudomonadota; class Gammaproteobacteria; order Arenicellales; family JAANXG01; genus JAHEKE01. Next base: position 12,223 of record JASJAT010000172.1, read on the forward strand.
TCCTTAGCCAACAAATAAACCTAATCCCAGTAACTATTTCTGTTCTTAGCCCAACAGCTTTCCTTCGCCGCATCAAGCGTTTGGATACTCCGTAGCTTATGGTAGGCGCCCCAATTGACCATCAATATGGCGGTTCATAGGGGTCCAGCGCGCCGCTCGGAATCGGTGGGTACTTTTTTAGCGAGGCTAAATGTTCTTCCAATTGGGGCAAAGCCGCCTTCGGGACCCAGGTATGTGGAAAGAGTACGTTATCACGCTCCTGAGGATCGTTCATAAGGTTATAGGCACGGGGCATGGTGTATTCACGCAACTCACCGTTCCATCCGGTCTGTTCCTTGAAGTGCAGTTTCCAATTTTGCCATTTCACCCCAAAAATATCGTTACCCATGTAAACGATGAAACCGTCTCTACCCGATTTCTGTTCTTGTCCGAGCAAGAACTTCGACATATCTA
>JASJAT010000173.1 GCA_030066885.1 Arenicellales bacterium
CTTGGAAACAGATGGGGTAGCACCACCTGAAAAAGCAAGTGTACATGAGAAGGTTCAAATCAAAGCCGACAAGATAGACTTCCCCTCACGTCGAGTTGTGCATTTGAGCGGCTATGCTGAACTGGAACGCGGTGGTAATCGTGTGTACGCAGACGAATTGATATATAACAACAGTCGAGCCGAGAGCCAAGCCATAGCCAAAGGATCTGTCAAATTTCAAACAGCACAGGGAGACGTCATATATACGCCCATACTCAGGTACTATATGTCTCTTGGAAAGATCGTGTCTGGACAGGCAAATTTCATCAACGCAAGTCGTAAAACTGGCCTTCCACAATTTACCGGAAGAGCGATTGATTCTTATGGTACTGCGAGCCGTATAACGCTGTTAGGTCGAAATCTAATGCTTCTAGAGAATACGACTATTGTCAGTTGCCTGGATGGGAACGAACACACTGTTTTCACAGCTCGCGAGCTTCGAGTTAATTTAGATGAAGGTATTCGGACTGCCAAACGCGTGAAAATTCATATCCAGCCTCCAGATCGCAGTGACCGTATTCAGGAAAGTGTAAAATGAAGGCCTATAACTCTTCTTCTTACATTATATTAAGCTGGCATTAGAGAAAAGAACAAATGACAATACTAGGGAAGGCCTTACTCTTGTTCGCTTGGGGTTTCGTGATGACTACACACGCCGATTCGGTTAAGACAGGACTGGTATTTCACCCAGATTATCTTTTGCACGATACCGGAGCAGGCCACCCCGAACGACCTGAACGGCTTGCGGCGATCATGGAATACTTGAAACAACAAGGTGTATTTGACTTGGTAACACTTATTGATCCACAACCTGCAGAGGACATGTGGCTACACCAAGTACACCCAGAAGAATATCTAAAGTATTTAGAGGAGTCCGCGACCAAGGCACCTTTTGCCCTCGATCCCGATACAACACTTTCTGAGCAAAGTTATAGAGTAGCAAAGCTTGCGACTGGAGGGGTCCTGACAGCAGTAGACGAAGTGATGGCAGGAAGAATAACCAACGCATTTGTCGCACTGCGCCCCCCAGGTCATCATGCGCTAGCGGAGCGGGCGATGGGATTTTGCCTTATCAATCATGTTGCCGTTGCCGCGCGCTACGTGCAGAAGAAGTATGGGCTCAAGCGCGTGCTGATTGTTGACTGGGATGTGCACCACGGCAACGGCACACAAGATATCTTTTACTCGGACCCCACTGTATTCTATTTCAGCACCCATCAGTGGCCATACTATCCGGGTACGGGGGCAGCGGACGATACCGGCTCAGACGATGGTGTAGGTACTACTCTGAACGTGCCACTTGCCGCCGGTGCAGGGGATGCCGATGTCGTACAAGCGTTTCAACACAAACTAGTGCCAGCAGCGGAGAACTTTAGACCTGATTTTGTATTTATCTCCGCCGGCTTTGACGCCCACGAAGATGATCCGCTGGCCCATTTGCAGCTCACTGAATCGGGCTATGAGGAACTCACCCGGATCGTAAAGGATATTGCCGCACGCTTTGCCGATGGAAGACTGGTGTCCTTGCTCGAAGGCGGGTACAGCTTGAGCGCCTTGTCGCGCTCGGTTGAAACCCATTTGAAAACGCTATCGAGTCAACCGATAGAAGATGAGCGCACGAACTGACCAACATACTGCTCGTTGATTGAGAACATCATTAGTTGATGTAATTTGATAAATAGCAATGATAAGTCATTGTTAAACTGCATTTCTCATTGAAAATAATCTCGCTAACATTGCTGTTCCGGCGATATTGGACGATACACTTTTCGTTTGCTTTCTGAGATAGGTTGGGTAAAAATATTTACCCAGGAGCGGGCAATAGTCTTACCCAAATGTGAGCTTTGATATGACTTCAACTCTCCCAATGAGAATGTTTTTAGGTGCTCCAATCGAGCTCGATCCCCCTGACATTTCGTTGCCGGGGTTATCAGTATTGATAAAGCTATTTGTATTGGTGAGTATTTTAGCGCTGGGGGCTCTATTCTGGGGTGGTCTCGCTTGGTTGGGCCTTAACATTGATTCGATCCTAACAGGTTCACCAACAGCTTACATGGAAGCCATTGATCCTGTTCGGTCTTATTATTATCTTGGATGGGGTAAGCAGGGAATATAGGTATTCATGCTTCCCTTAGCGCAATAGCATTCGTCTCGACCGCGGGTGGGTACTGGTTTTCGGGCTTTGGCTGTTAACCCAAAATATTTCTTCGTTCAATCCTCAGCTTTGCGCTTGTCGGGAAACTCTTGGACGACTTGATCACGGCTCATAATAGCTACAATCTCTTTACAGTCCTTCACCTCTAGATCAATCATCCCTGCAAGTTCGTTAATTGTCCAACCGGGCGATTCTTCTAAACTCATCACACTGACTGCATTAGCCAAGGCTTTGACCCTCTCAAAGCGCACCTCGAGTTCTTCAGTCAGATCCAGTCTGCCATCGGAATCGCAGCGATATCTGTGTCTGAATTTGAGTTTTGACACTGTCAATCCGTAACAAACACGGTAGCAAGTTCCCTTCCGATGTTAATCATTGGCTATTGTTTACGGACTCTCACCAGTACTTCGACACTGTCGAGACACTTGCCACCAGGCAGTTTGGGCAGCTCTTTTAACGAAATCTGATCATGCTTGATATCTTCAATCTCGCCGGTATCAATATCATAAAAATGATGATGCGGTACCGTATTGGAGTCATAAAAGACTCGACTGGGATCTACCAGAACCTCCTTGATCAACCCTTTTCTAACAAATAGCCCCAAAGTGTTATAAACCGTAGCTTTAGATACCCTTGGCCTTAGTTGATTTACAGTGTTATAGATCTCCTCGGCCGAGAAATGTGCCGGTTTTGCAAACAATATACGCGCGATCTGTATACGTTGAGCTGTTGGTGTCACGCCATGTTTGCGCAGGTACGTCTTTAAATCTTGTCTGGGTTGCGAAACTTCCTTCATATCAATGAATTATAGAGTTAGAATGATTCTACGTCCATTGTCAGCCCCTTCTCACCATCCGTTACGTTCTATTTTGACGCACAAATAGTCGCAACCCCAAAACATCGAGCACCAGCAGAACTGCACCTATCGTTATTGCCGAGTCCGCTATGTTGAACGTTGGCCAATGCCAATCCTGGTAGAACCAATGAATAAAATCAACCACATAGCCTTGTTGGATGCGATCAATAACATTGCCAATAGCGCCACCAAGAATCAAGGCAAACGCCATCGCAATTTGTATGTCGGATCGGTTCATCCGGTATAAACTGAAGACGAGAAACACTGAGACCAGCGTGGCGACAACGATAAAAAAAAGGTTTTGCCACCCTTCTGCTTTGTTCAACAACCCAAAAGCAGCACCGGTGTTATATACGAGTGAAAAATCAAAAAAGCCCGGCACTACGACTACAGGTGGACGTCCCAGCAAATGCTTAACAGCAAGGAGTTTGGTAATTTGATCTACCAATACGACTATGGCAGACAAGATAAGCCAGCGTATTCCATACATGATGAATGTGTGTTTGAACCGCCTAAAGGTACCTTTATCGTCAAGCGTATAGACGAGACTCGCCCTTGCCCGCCACGTTTTCTAAACAGCGCGAGCACAGTTGAGGATGCTCAACCTGTCGACCCACATCTGCGCGCCTATGCCAACATCTAACACACTTCTCGTGATCTGAAGAAGTCACCTCGACGAATACACCTTCCAACTCTGAGTTGTTGAGATCGTTCGGTTTATTGCTAAGCGGTGCGACTTGCGCATCCGATGTAATGAAAATAAAACGGAGTTCGCCGTTTAGTTTCTCCAAGTTCTTCCGGTAGTGCTCGCTGCAATACACAGTAACATCAGCATCTAATGCGGAGCCTATATTCCCGTCAACCCGCTTTGTCTCGAGCTGCCGGCTAACTTCTTGGCGTACGGCAAGTACAGTATCCCAAAACGTTTTGTCCAACTGGATGTCATAAGCTGGTAATTCAGGCCACTGATCGTACCAAGTAGTCAGAAAGACAGACTCCTGTTCATGATCTGGTGTCTGCTGCCAAATCTCTTCCGCTGTGAATGACAAAATTGGTGCAAGCCAACGTACTAGAGCATGGAGAATATGATACATCGCAGTTTGGGCAGAGCGCCGGCCGACGCTGTACCGGGGCATGGTATAGAGTCGATCTTTCAAAACGTCCAGATAAAATCCACCCATGTCCACCACGCAGAACTGGTGCAGCTTTTGGTATATCAAATGAAAACTATAGTCGTGGTAAGCCTGCTCGATTTCACGCTGCAGAACCATCGCCCGTTCCAGCGCCCATCGATCCAACGCCAGTAATTCCGATCCGTCAACACATTGTGATCCGTCGAATCCAGCTAGATTTCCCAACAGATAACGCGCCGTATTTCGGATACGGCGATATGAATCCGCCATACGTTTGAGGATTTCTTCGGAAATACTCATTTCACCGCGGTAGTCCGTCGCCGCCACCCATAACCTTAAAACATCTGCGCCTAACGTTTTGATCACTTCTTGCGGCGCTACCACGTTACCCGCAGATTTAGACATCTTCCTGCCCTGGGCATCAACTGTAAAACCATGAGTCAACACGCCTTTGTAAGGCGCCTTTCCGGTAATCGCGACCCCGGTCATAATGCTCGATTGGAACCAACCCCGATGCTGGTCCGATCCTTCGAGGTAGAGGTCTGCCGGCCTTTGTAACTCCGGTCGATGAGTCAGGACCGTGTCATGAGTGACGCCGGAGTCGAACCACACATCTAAAATATCTGTTACTTTCTGGTATTCTCCAGCTGATTCCCCGAGCAAATCTGCATCGTCTAGTTCGAACCAGGCATCGATACCGTGGTGCTCCACTCTCTTCGCCACAGCTTCCATAATCTCTTGGGTCTGTGGATGAAGGGCGAACGTTTCGGGATTGATAAAGATCGCAATAGGAACGCCCCAAGTCCGTTGTCGTGAGATACACCAGTCGGGACGATTTTCTACCATACCGGTGATTCGAGCTTCACCCCATTCTGGGTGAAAGCTGGTCTCGCTAATGGCCCTGAGTACGTCTTTGCGCAGATTGTGTTGACTCATGCTGATGAACCACTGCGCTGTGGCCCTAAAGATGATTGGGCTCTTGTGCCGCCAGCAATGGGGATAGCTATGCTCGAAAGGTTCAGCATGAACCAACATGCCACGCTGCCTCAGCACTTCCGTAATGGGTTCATTGGCTTTAAACACATACTCACCCGCAAATAACTCGGTAGTGGGTAAAAAGACACCATCTGGGCCCACCGGATTTTCTATGGGCAGGCCATGTTTTTTCCCCATTAAGAAGTCTTCCTGACCGTGTCCGGGTGCGGTGTGTACCGCCCCGGTACCTGCTTCAGTGGTGACATGGTCACCCAAGATAATCGGTACTTGGCGATCGTAAAAAGGGTGTTGGAGCAAAATGTTTTCTAGGCTGTCACCTTGGGTTGTAGCTAGGACGCGAAAGCTGTCGACACCGTAGCGCTGCATCGTTTCAGCGAGCAGATCTTCCACCAATACGAAACGCTCCTTGCCGTGATCGGTCTTGAGCTCGATTAACACATAAGTCAGGCCTGGATGGAGGGCCACTGCTTGGTTTGCCGGGAGAGTCCAGGGGGTAGTTGTCCAAATCACCACACTGACCGGGCCGTTACCCAGGTCACCGTCATTTTCAAACTGAGCGAGTAACGCCTTCTCGTCGGCTACGGGAAAACGCACATCGACTGAGGGTGAAACTTTGTCCATGTACTCGACTTCAGCTTCGGCTAACGCCGAACCACAATCTGAACACCAATACACCGGCATCAACCCGTGATAAACATGACCATTCGCGATGATCTTAGCCAGGGCACGAATGATGTTCGCCTCTGTATGCGGTGCCATGGTGAGGTAAGGATTCCCCCAATCACCCACCACACCGAGGCGCTTAAAATCGATTTTTTGCCGTTCTATCTGCTTAAACGCATAGTCACGACACTTCTTTCTGAACTCGGCAGGATCGGATTCGTGGGCACTCTTTTTAGTCTTCTTCTCTACCTCATGCTCAATAGGCAAGCCGTGACAGTCCCAACCCGGCACATAGGGCGAGTCAAAACCACTCATCGTCTTGGATTTTACAATCACATCCTTTAACACCTTGTTTACAGCATGACCAATATGAATAGCACCATTGGCATAGGGTGGACCATCATGCAGGATGAACTTTGGTTTACCTGTACCCGTTTCTCGTAGTCGAGCGTACAGATTGATTCCATCCCAATGTTTCAAGATATTGGGTTCACGCTGAGCAAGGTTGGCCTTCATGGGAAAAGGCGTAGAAGGTAAGTTAATTGTGTCTTTATAATCTACCATCTTGTTTCTTTTCCAAGGCTTCGAAAGAACGTTTCAGCATCTGATTTATCTTTTGCGATTTGCGTCTGCAGCGCAGCATGACTGTCAAACTTCTGGTCTTCTCGGATCATCTTCATAAAGTGGACTATGATTCTTTTGCCGTATATGTCCTGGTCAAAATCCATAATATGGACTTCCAATAGTCTGCGCGTCCCATTCACCGTCGGGCGTTTACCCACGTAGGCTACCCCTGGAACGGAAGAGGTATTTATGCCACTCACCTCTACAGCATAGATCCCATTTAATGGGGGGTTTTGGCGTTCTAAATCAATGTTTGCGGTCGGGAAACCCCAAGTTCGACCGCGCTTGTCCCCGTGGGCAACCTTGCCTGATATGCTGTAAGTCCTGCCCAGCAACTGCTCGGCCAGTTCCAACTGACCCAAATCCAGGGCTTGTCGTACACGAGTGCTGCTGACGCGTTCACCTTTCACCATATAGGTATCCGTATTTTCTACGGAAAAACCGTATTTATCTCCTGACGCTTGCAACACATCAAAATCTCCGGCTCGCCCTCGACCAAAACGAAAGTCATCACCAATAACAAGATGTTTAACACCTAAACCATCCACCAACAAGTCCTGTATAAAAGATTCTGGACTCATATTGGCCAACTGTGCATTAAAGCGAAGACACAACACCCGCTCGATCCCAAACGCTTGCAGCAACTCAAGTTTGGCCCTGAGCGACGTCAGCCGAGTCTGTTCGCCGCGACGAAAGTACTCCTGTGGGTACGGTTCGAAAGTAACGATTAACGCCGGAATGCCGAGACCTTCCCCGGTACGCAGCAATTGACGAATGATGGCTTGATGCCCTAAGTGAACACCGTCATAGTTACCGATTGAGGCCGTACATCCACGGTGGCGTGGCCGCAGATTGTGCTGTCCACGGATGAATTCCACAATCCCGACCTACAAAACTACCCATCTTACCGGCGCGAGGATGTTCGTGCGCCTCTGTCTACCGTACATTACACCCATGTCGAACTCGCCTAGTGAAGGTCTATGAAAGCTAACTTGATTACTGGCGACGTCAAGCCCAGTCCGGATCTATTTCTTCGATTATTTCATCGAGATCTCGGCGTCCCGCGAACCCCGTGGTGTAGTCATGATAATGGTTTATCTGCAATTCTGGGTATTTCCAACACAAGTAACCATCACCTGTATCGAAATCCACCAACCACAGTCCTTTGACCACCAATCCCAAGCGCTCCATCTTACTAACCCAGCGCTTCACGATCTCCTCATAGGTCTTTTCCACCTTAACAATCCTGGGATCTGTCGATAACATATTGCGCAGCTTCTGTTTGATCGGCTGCAGCTCTTCATAAGCTTCTGCCGTTATTCGCCTTACTAAAGGGAATAGTTCTTGCGCTTCCGCAAGGGTGAAGATTCGGGGTTCATCGACAGAACCAATCTGCGCTATCTGGCTGTTGTTAATCAAGCTCATCAATCGAATTCCGCTCTATTCAACAAAAGATGCTTAGGTCTGATCCCCAACGCGAGTACGATTGCGAAATAGACCGCCGCGCCCATGGTAACGCATAAAAATAGCCGATACACCCGTCCCCATGTCGAGACTTCAAACCATTGTTCTAGACTGCCACCCATCCAATAGACCACAAAAGCCATGAGCGAACCGGCGGCAGCGATTTTCATTATGAATGGCTGCCAGCCTGCTTGTGGCTGATAAATAGACTCCTTTCGCAACAGTTTGTACAACAAACCGGCATTTACCCACGCGGCGACTGACGTTGCGGTGGCTAAACCCACGTGTTTGAGCGGTACCACCAAGACGATCGCCACAATAATATTAACGATCATGGCGATAACCCCCACACGAACGGGCGTTTTTGTATTTTGGCGCGCGAAGAAGCCGGGAGCAAGGACCTTTACTAATATAAGACCAATCAAGCCGAGGGCAAAGCCGATTAAACTGTTAGCCATCATGCGGGCGTCCTCAGGCGTGGTGGCGCCATATTGAAATAAAGTGGTGACCAGCGGTCCCGCTAACACAATTAGTCCGATGGCAGCCGGCGTGGCAATAATAAACACCCAACGCAAAGCCCAATCCAGTAGTTCTGAAAAAGACTGGTGATCCTCCCTGGCATGAAACTTTGAAAGGCTCGGCAAAATCACCGTAGCCAGTGCAATACCAAACACCCCCAAGGGAAACTCCATGACCCGGTCGGAATAGTATAACCACGACACGCTGCCGGTAACCAAGAACGAAGCAAGCAACGTATTTATTAAAACGTTGAGCTGGGCGACTGACACACCAAAAATGGCAGGGACCATCAATTTGAATACTTTCTTGACACCATCATCTGAGTGTTTCAATCGGGGCCTGGGCAAAAACTGCTCCCTTCTGAGAAATGGCACTTGAAATAACAGCTGTGCGATTCCTGCAATCAATACACCGATGGCGAGGGCGATAGCGGCATTGTCTACCAGAGGAACGAGCCACAAAGCAGCTGCAATCAAACAAATATTTAAGAAGATGGGGGTGGCGGCCGGAACAGCAAACCGGCCACATGTATTCAGAATCCCCGCTGACACCGCCACCAGTGAGATAAATATCAAATAAGGAAAACAGATTCTGAGTGCGTCAACCGTGATTTGAAACTTTTCCTGATCTTCTAGAAACCCGGGTGCAATAACCGTCACAAATCCCGGTGCTGCGACCACTCCCAATATGGTAATCAGCAGTAAGATCGCAGTAAGCTGGCCGACCATTCGGTCGAGAAAAGCACGAGTTTGCTCTGGTGTGGCGGTCTCTCTGTATTCCGAAAATACGGGGACAAAGGCCACAGACAGGGCACCTTCACCGAAGATGCGACGAAAGAAATTGGGAATTCGAAACGCAACAAAAAACGCATCCGCCACCAATCCACTGCCCATGACATTGGCGAACGCAATGTCTCTGACCAAACCGCTTATTCTGGAAAGCAGGGTCATGCTGCCCGTCACCGCGGTGGATTTGATCAGCTTTTTAGACATTCGGTGTGCAATCTATGAGACTGCGCGACTATATAGAAAAGAGCGAAAGGGGAATAGGGAGATGTGAAGACCGGGGAGAATTTACTTTTTACTAAAAGCCGCATTCTTACAAGTGGACCGAAAAATATCAAAAGTAAACTGGCCTGTTTAGGGCAATGTCTTGACATCCGGGTCTAAAATCTGGATAGTCCGCGCCTCCCAATTCAGACCGTATATATCGTGGCAAACTCAGCGCAAGCCCGCAAAAGGGCTAGACAAAACGTTCATAACCGACAACGCAACGCCAGCCAGCGTTCAAACTTGCGCACATCGATCAAGAGCTTTCTCAAATCTCTCCAAAATACCGACGTTAACGCAGCGCAAGCCGCTTACCGACAAGCCACTTCCAGGATTGATAGTGCGGTCAACAAGGGCCTCCATCATAAAAACCGTGCCGCTCGGTTGAAGCGACGCTTGAATAACCGGTTACGCCAAATGGAGGGGGCTTAAACTTCCTTTAAAACTTCTGACAACGATACAATCGTCGTCCTTACAATATAACCATATTGTCCCGGTGAATTAGCTCAGGCTCGTTCACGTAACCCAGCAAGGTTTCAATTTCACCACTGGAATGCCCCATTATTTGGTGGGTCTCTCCAGCACTGTAGTTGACTAAGCCCCTAGCCACTTCACTGCCTTCTGGATTCATACACGTAACCAGCTCGCCACGCTTGAAATCTCCCTCCGTATCCTTCACACCCACAGGAAGCAGGCTACGCCCATCGCGGGTAAGCACCTGCGCCGCACCCCTATCTAGAAACAAGCGCCCCTTAACTTGCAGCTGACTGGCCAGCCACTGTTTGCGCGCAGCGAGTCGCGAACCTGGTGGGTTTAATAAGGTCCCCAGATCCTCCCCATCTTTTAATTGCATTAGGATATTCGGCATAGCGCCATCGGCGATAATGGTGGCGGTTCCGGAGCGGGCCGCTTTTCGTGCAGCTTCGAGCTTCGTGATCATACCACCGCGACCGACTGCGCTCGACGGGCCTGCCATTGCAGACAAATGGGTCGCACCCGCCTGTGCTTCTCGGATTAATTTCGCATCCGATCGCACACGTGGATCCGAATCATATAAACCAGCCTGATCAGTCAACAACACCAGAACTTCAGCCTCAATCAAGTTCGCCACCAGCGCCGCCAGTGTGTCGTTATCCCCAAACCGTATTTCATCGGTCACCACGGTATCGTTCTCGTTCACGACAGGAATGATGTTCAAATCCAGCAAACCGCGTAAAGTACTTCTCGCATTGAGGTATCGTTGCCTATCCGCGAGATCCGCGTTGGTAAGTAAGACCTGAGCGGTATGTATAGCGTGCGATTTGAAAGCCGATTCGTATAGCTGCGTTATGCCCATTTGCCCGATCGCTGCCGCTGCCTGTAACCGATACAGTTCATGAGGTCGTTCTCGCCAGCCAAGACGGCGCATACCTGCAGCTACCGCTCCTGAGGACACTAAAACAACTTCCACCCCAAGCCGTCGCAAACCAACGATTTGGTCAACCCATGATTGAACCATACCGGTGTTAAGTCCCGAGTCATCGTCAGTTAATAGTGCACTGCCGACCTTAACAACCCAACGGCGTGTGTTTAGAAGTTTTTGCCGACTGGGGCTAATGTTGCTCACGCCCGATCTCATTTTGCTCTAAATGATTCATGATTGATTGACAAAGTGCATCACAACCTTGTCCGGTTGCTGCGCTAATCATAAAGGCGGGTTCGGTCCAATCTAATTCATCAACCAAAGTATCAAATCTCGACCTGCCCTCTTCTTCCGTAAGAAGATCAATCTTGTTGAGAACCAACCAACGATCATAGCATTCATGCAATTCTTTTCTATAGCGAGCCAACTCGATCTCGATTACCTCTACATCGTGCACCAATGGCCGCGGTGGGGCCGGTGATATATCAACCAAATGCAGCAGCAAACGTGTTCGACTCAAATGCTTGAGGAACCGAATCCCTAAACCCGCCCCGTCTGCAGCTCCCTCGACCAGGCCAGGTATGTCTGCAACCACAAAACTCCTGCCATGGTCTACGCGAACAACACCAAGTTGCGGGTGTAGCGTGGTAAAGGGGTATTCTGCAATTTTCGGGGTTGCTTCCGAAATCGCGCTCAGCAATGTGGATTTACCAGCGTTCGGCAGTCCCAACAATCCAACATCTGCCAACACCCTGAGCTCTAGCCGAAGATTTCTAAGCTCACCTGGGCGTCCTAGTGTGGTGCGCCGTGGTGCCCTGTTAGTACTGGACTTGAAGTGTGCATTACCAAGACCGCCACGGCCACCGTACGCTACTAGAGCGCATTGTGCAGGTTCCGCCAAATCATCAATCAACTCACTGGTATCATGGTTAATAACTATTGTGCCCACCGGAACGTCGATGTATGAGTCAGCGCCACCGCGTCCAGTTTTGTTTTGGCCACTGCCAGGCTTGCCATTCTCGGCTTTAAACCTGCGCGTGTATCTGAAATCGGCTAGGGTATTCAGGCCCTGCGTTGCACGAAGATAAACATCACCGCCATTGCCACCATTGCCGCCATCCGGTCCTCCCCTGGGTATAGATTTCTCGCGGCGAAAACTCAGACAACCATCACCGCCCTTGCCTGATTCCACAGTTATGATGGCTTCGTCAACGAATTTCATAAATAAAAAACCCCGCCGTGTTGCCAGAGCGGGGTTCTCAAACCTTTGAATGGGTGATCTAGACTGACAACACGCTGATGGTCTTTCGTTTGCGGGGGCCTTTTGTTTCAAACTTCACGACTCCGTCGGCCTTGGCAAATATGGTGTAGTCTTTACCCATCCCGACATTATGACCGGCATGAAACGTACTGCCACGTTGCCTCACTATAATATTGCCCGCTAACACGTGTTCTCCCGCATAACACTTCACTCCCAGACGTTTTGAGTGAGAATCGCGGCCATTGCGGGAACTGCCGCCTGCTTTTTTGTGTGCCATTAGGTAACCCTCAACCAGTTAACTCTTCGCTGCCGTTTTCTTTGCAGCCTTTTTCTTCGCGGTTTTCTTCTTGGCGCGAGCATCATCCGTAGCCGTTTTTTTACTTTTCTTAGCTACTTTACTTTTCGCCTGCGTGGCCTCGGCCTTTGTATCAGCATCTCCTGCATCTTCCGCTATGTCCTTGCCAGGGGCTGTTCCTTGTGCAGTCTTATCACCTGGTTTTGCCAC
>JASJAT010000174.1 GCA_030066885.1 Arenicellales bacterium
TGTCATATTTGTTCGTGGCAACGCCTCTATGCTGTACTCAACACATTAAAGACGCAACAGAAGCTTTTTTGGTCGCCTGACTATTATTGTATGGTCACGTGCGAGGTGTCTTGAAAAACATCTTCCCCTTGCTTCTTTATTTCTCGCAGCCTCATTCGTTGGCAGGATTTCTCGTAGCTTGAACTTTTTCGCATCAGTAAGGCTAGTATTCCCGCGCCCACCAGCATAGCCCCGGAGATGGTGGCATATACCGTTTCCAGATTGACCCATACATAAATGCCCAATCCGATGTAAACAAAAGGTTTAAGTTTGTACAAATACTCAGGAAGAATGTAATTGTTTATCATTTGGTCTTAGCCCAGTTCAAGTTCAGTACAAGATACAACAACCGTAACTGAACACACCCCACGAGCGATGGTTTCCGATACGAACAACCCTTGCTCTGATCTTTACCGTGTCTACATCAGGCTCAGTAGGAACCAATATCTCGATGCTCTGATTCATGGGGAGTCTGTGCCTGGTAATGAGATACAATCCTCCATGGTTAATATTCTCTAAAAGCGCACTTTGTTTCCGCTTTGTTTTGTCGTCGTGTAAACGCACCTGGATATTCAGGTCATGCCGAGTGGTTTGACGACGCCCACTTATACGCTTATCCATGCCGATCCATGCGAAATCGATTACTAATCCGATCACAACCGCTGCTCGCTGTGCGCACCTTATTACCCTCCTCTCAATAGATTGGTTATATCTAATACAATCCCCACTTTCTTCGATCTACCGAAGCAACCTTTGTGCCAGTTGACCTAAGACATGGCCACGGACACTAATGCACGATTGCCCAATGTTTGCGGTCTGGACAATAGAGATTAAGACATGTCAGTACCAGTTAACTTGTAAACCTTTCTAAACACCTAATTAAGTGGTGTTTACGTTCAGTCATCTAGCCTTTAGCCAATCGCGCCCCCGGTACAGTAATTTAGGCCAAATCGATTGTTGGCACATCGCTTGCGTACACAACGGCTAAGTTCTGTTGGGACGCGCTTAATTGAAAACACTCTCTGCGATTTTGTTACTGCTATCAATATCCGCCTTCGCGGATGAGTTCGAGTGGGATATCAATAAATCTGCTCATGAAAACGTACTGGCAATGGATTACAAGTTACAGATGGTTACGCTCGCCTTACTTGTGAAGGAAACCGGGCGCAATTGTCAGCCATCACTACACAAGTATCAGGGCGGCACAGAGTTGGGTGACCATTACTGGACAATTGGATGTTTGAACGGCGTGCACTGGTCTGTGATGCTGACAGACGAGGGCTACCAGGTGATGAGTTGCGCCGAGTGGGAAAAGATCAGTGGGCGTTCTTGCCTTACATCATTTTAAGATGAATTAAGTGAACTGTTGAATCAGTTGGACTACGATACCTAGAGCAACGAATATCAAACCCACTATAGCTACCCTGATCCAGGGAATAACTGCATCCTCCTCAAGCCCGGTATTGAGTTGTCGTTTAGTTCGTTTAGACGTTTCTTTCTTGTCCTGATCCGTCAAGCCCTCAGCGAGCTCCCTAGCGAAATGATTTAGGTCAACTAAGGCTTGTCTTAAACCACGACTTGGTTTTTGTGTAGTATGCAGGGTATTGCTCCGGTACTCGTTTTACATCACGCGTCCACACAACCAACGAAGCCACGAAGGACTTGAGTTGATGTACGGTCATAACCTCCCACGGTCATACGCCTTTTTAACAACAGTTTAGTCGGCGCGTGAAGCTTTGCCAGGCCCGAGAATAAGGTTTATAGACCAGACTGAGCTACCCGATAAACCATATAAAAAGCTTGCGGTTGCTTGAGTATCAATTTACAATATCTTATATTCTTATATAAGAATATATATTTATATGCTCATAGCATAGGCAACGTTGCTGTGACAAACATGGCGAAATTAGAGGTAGAACAAGATGTCGATTGAACGAGCCACAATGGCATTTGCCGGTTTCATGGTACTTGTATCGGTTTCGTTGACCGCATGGGTACATCCGTATTTCATTTGGCTGACGGTTTTTGTCGGTGCAAACCTGTTTCAGAGCGCCTTCACTGGATTCTGCCCGGCCGCAATTCTAATGCACCGCTTGGGCGTGCAAAGTGAGCGTGAGCAGGCACTCACACTAAGACAAACTGTGCACAAACCTATTGAAAGCTCTGCGAGATAGTCGTCAGCGGGCTAGAAAAAGCCCACCTCCGAAGTAGTTTGAACCAAAGGCGTCACTTACTTACCCTAAGCATCACCGTACCAACCAGCGTAGTGCCTATAGCGAGCAGCCGGACGAGGTCGAGGCGCTCTTTCAGGAAGACTATCCCAAATAAGACCGCAAAGATGACGCTGGTCTCCCTTAGTGCGGACACTAGTGCGAAGGGAGCCAAGGTCATCGCCCAAATAACGATCCAGTAAGCAACCAGTGAGGCAAGACCAGCCAGTACCCCATTCACCCAAAACTGCCGAGGCTGATAGAGCACGGCTCTTTTGCGAACAAAAATTGTCAGGGCCACTAACGGGAGTCCGTCCAGCGCAAATAACCAAAAAGTATAC
Organism: Arenicellales bacterium; assembly: GCA_030066885.1. GTDB lineage: Bacteria > Pseudomonadota > Gammaproteobacteria > Arenicellales > JAANXG01 > JAHEKE01. Next base: position 2,591 of record JASJAT010000174.1, read on the forward strand.
CCATGCGCGCTCCCAGCCAAACGTGCCCCAACGCCATCCACAACCGTATAACCCGCAATGAACAATCCAGTTCCTAACGCAAACAATACTGCTTTCGGTTCCCTGAACCCACTTGCACCTCGGGTTAACGCGAGACTCATAACACCAACAGTAATGAGCGCTACTGAGAGTACCGATTGCCGGCTAAGTACTTCGCCCACAAAGGCAACAGATATCGCGGCAACCATAAGAGGAGCTGAGCCGCGAGCTAGGGGATAGACATGGCTTAAATCGCCATAACGATAGGACATGATAAGAAACAAGTAATATCCGTTGTGCAATGCAACTGATGCCAGAATATAGGGCCACGCATCAACGGATGGAAACGTCACGAACGGTAATACACAAACGGAGATCACCGCCTGGCTCACCATCATCACTGCCATAATTGCCAATCGATCTCCGTCAACCTTTACCAGTGCGTTCCATACTGCATGCAGAACAGCGGCAAACAGAACCATCGCAAACACATTGACAGTCAAAAGTAACTCCCGGTTATATATCGGCGTTTAAGGAATGGTTTGTGGAGGATACAGTGAATGATTCTTCGTGGCCGCTCTAACGTCAGTCAGGACAAATATAGTGGCGCTGACTCGCAGACTAAGCGAGCCATCCGCGTCGTTTCCAGCAGCCGTTGACTCTAACCTTGGTTCTATGCGGCAGCGATATCGACCTGTGACCCTAGCTGGACGAATTAAGTCTCTTACCGACCACAGTTGGTAGCAAATCTAATTTGACAGCACCTATCAGTGACTACTTGACTAGCATCACCGTGCAGGGGGCGAGACTGGATACCTTGTGTGCTACCGAACCGAGCAGAAACGATTCGACGTCACCTCGACCTCGACTCCCCATCACAATAACGTCACACTTTTCCAACTTGGCATACTCCACAATTTTGCGCGCTGCCTGACCCTCACGGATCACAGTTTTCACATCCTTAATTTCAGCGTTCTTGGCAGATCGCTTTGCTTCGTCCAGCACTTTTTCAGTCATCGGTGCCACGATGTACGTCGCCTCGCCCAGTAAGCTCTCGCGTTCCAGATACTGTTTAGCCTCCGAAGAGATCTTGAAGGGCTTGGTAACAACGATAAATGTCAGAGAGCCACCACTTTGTTTCGCTATCTCGCATGCCTGTGTTGCAGCACGCAACGAGTGTTCAGACCCATCGATGGCACAGAGTATGTTCTTATACATGGAGAATATCCTGGCTTTAAGTAAGCGAAGAATAAACTACATAGTCTGTCGTGAAAAGGATCGCTCGGGAGCTTGAGATCTATACGCCCCGGACCGAGGCCCACAGTTTTCAGCAAGCTTTGACTCAGTCCGAGAGTTCACAGGCAAAATCAAGGAGAAATGACGTGCATCAATACACCAAGGTCTGGAATATGGTATTTAATTCCGGCAACTGGCCGACATTTAAAGTACGTTTGTGCAACCTCGGACGGATAATTCACTTAGGATGCAAATATGAGTACCAAAAGAGAATGGTTGGAAATGCTCTCAAAAGACATCGAGTCGCTTATTGAATGGTCAAAAACAGACCCGGACACTTTCAACCGGTTAGTCTGTAAACAAGAACTGAAAAACCTCGAACAAATGGCCTCAAATATTGCTGCCGAGAAAATATTACTCGATGCCTTACGAGCAACACGCCGCGATGATCGGGCGTTTCTGTAAACGACAGAGTTCACTTTTGGCGGGTCTCCCGCAACATTGCAGCGCAGCTAATACGCTTCCAAACCCCGCAAGATAGATTCAGGCAGCTCTTTTCCAAACGGCGGCCGTTCGCTGTCTCCTCAGTTTATTAAAACTCATTTCGACAAAAACCGACCCAAACACCTGCCTTTACCACCGATCTGCCAGAGTCTGGTAGCAAGATCGTTTAAGGAAAACTGTTCAGACAGGCCATTCCGCCCGTTCCCATTCTCATTGGCGGTTGTGCATGCTTGAAACTTACCCTGACAATATCGATATATTAGCGAAAGCAATATCAGATATACGTGCAAACGATTTGATCGTTTGGCGGTCTTTGTATAGGGTCCGCCGCGTTCAACGTTAGAACCTGGAAATTCAAAAAGGCATATGAGTGCGAAAGACATCGTCGAGGTTAACGGCCGCAAGTACTGCTGGCCGGAAAAGCCCGTCGTTGCGGTATGCATAGACGGCTCGGAACCCGCCTACATTGAAGAAGCCGTTACGGCAGGTGTAATGCCCTGGACAGCGGGGATCATCCGCGGCAAGGGCACCGACTTGAGGGCTGATTGCGTCGTTCCGACTTTCACGAATCCGAACAATCTGTCCATAGTGACTGGGGTACCACCAGAGGTACACGGCATTTGCGGAAACTTCTATTATGATCGTGAACATGACCGCGAAGTCATGATGAACGATCCGGACCTGTTGCGCGCACCAACTATATTCAAGGCATTTCAGGATGCCGGTGCCAAAATCGCTATTGTCACCGCCAAGGACAAGCTCCGTCGCTTACTCGGCAATCGGCTCGTCTATGGAGAAGGTGGTGCTATTTGCTTCTCGTCGGAGAAATCAGATCAGGCAACGCTTGAGGAAAATGGAATAGATAATGTATTGGACCTGGTGGGAATGGATGTACCCTCGGTGTACAGTGCCGAGTTATCCGAGTTCGTGTTCGCCGCGGGAGTAAAACTGATGGAAACGGTTCGTCCCGATATTATGTATCTTTCTACGACTGATTACATTCAGCACAAGTTTGCACCCGGGAGCGAAGGCGCCAACACGTTCTATGCCATGATGGACAAATACTGGGCACAGCTTGACAACCTAGAGGCCGTTGTGGCCTTGACAGCAGATCACGGCATGAACGCAAAGCACGATGACAACGGCGCACCGGACGTCATATACCTTCAGGACGTCCTCGATCGGATGGCGGGTACAGGCCGCAGCCGCGTTATTCTGCCGATCACCGATCCCTACGTTGTCCATCATGGGGCCTTAGGTTCCTTCGCGACGGTCTACCTCGATGATGGCGTCGATCAGCAGAAGATAAGAACCGGTCTCGCCCATATGGACGGCATGGAGATGGTACTGACTAACGAAGAGGGCTGCCGGTTGTTCGAACTCGCGCCCGATCGTATGGGTGACCTGATCGTGGTCTCGGAGAAATGTAAAGTCCTGGGTACGACGGCGGACAGGCATGATCTGTCCGGCCTCGATGTACCTCTGCGTTCCCACGGGGGCGTGTCCGAACAGACTGTTCCGTTGGTATTTAATAAACCTATAACCGATCTGGACCCAACGCGGCGCCTCAGGAATTTCGATATCTACGATGTGGCACTGAACCACATCGCCACCTGACTCAAAAGGACGGTAGTCCAAGAACTTAAGAGTAGAGACAATGAGCGCAACTGCTGAAGAAATGAACCGCACCCGACAGGAAAAAATGCGTATCGCCGGTGAACCGGTGGACGGCGAAACCGGGAAAGCGATTGAGGTCCTCAATCCCTACAACGGGAGCATAGTGGGCACTGTTCCGCGCTCCAGTCGTGAGCAGGTCTCACGCGCGTTCGACATTGCGGCCGATTACACTCCCAAACTCACTCGCTATGAAAGACAGCAGATTTTACTCAAAACAGCAGAACTGCTGGACAAACGGCGCGATCAGATATCCGATGTGATCACCGCCGAGTGCGGCCTGTCTAAGAAGGACTCATTGTATGAAGTCGGTCGGGCTTTCGATGTCTATACTCTGGCTGGACAGCTGTGCATCCACGACGATGGCGAGGTGTTTTCCTGTGATCTGACACCACACGGTAAGCAGAGGAAGATTTTTACGCAGCGTGAACCACTTACTGCGATTTCGGCCATCACACCGTTCAACCATCCACTCAATATGATTTCCCACAAGATTGCGCCGGCAATCGCCACCAATAACTGCATCGTTTGCAAACCGACCGAGCTGACGCCCCTGACAGCATTGTTGCTTGCCGACGTTCTTTATGAGGCCGGTCTTCCACCGGAGATGCTGTCGGTCGTGACCGGGCTGCCGGAGGACATCGGCGACGAAATGATCACCAACCAGCATATCGAGCTGATCACGTTTACCGGCGGTATTCCTGTTGGCAAATACATTGCGGCAAAAGCGGGGTACCGTAGGACAGTACTCGAGCTGGGCGGAAACTCGCCCTTTATCATCATGGAAGATGCGGATCTCGATAAGGCCGCAGGGTTGGCCGTAGCGGGCGCCACCAAGAACTCCGGGCAACGTTGCACCGCGGTTAAGCGCGTTCTGTGTGTGGAATCGGTCGCGGATGAATTTGCCTCCCTGGTGACTGAGAAGGCGAGCGCTCTCAAGTACGGTGATCCGATGGATCCCGACACCGACGTCGGCACCGTGATCCACGAGGAGGCGGCAAGGCTGTTTGAGTCTCGAGTAAATGACGCCATCGCAAAAGGTGCAAAACTCCTCTATGGCAATGACCGACAGGGCGCGGTTTACTCTCCGACGGTACTGGACTTTGTGCCCTTTGATTGTGAATTGGTAAGAGAAGAGACATTCGGCCCACCAATACCGATTATTCGCGTTAAGGATATCGACGATGCGATCCAGATTGCCAACTCCACCGTGTTCGGTCTGTCTTCAGGTGTGTGTACCAACCGAATGGACTACATAACCCGCTTCATTAACGAGCTGCGAACAGGGACGGTGAATATCTGGGAAGTCCCCGGATACCGGATAGAAATGTCACCCTTCGGTGGAATCAAGGACTCCGGACTGGGTTATAAGGAAGGCGTTATCGAGGCCATGAAGAGCTATACAAACGTCAAAACTTTTTCGCTGCCCTGGCAATGAAGAGTAGATAGCTCCATAGCACGCTCGACTCTGAGGGTATTTTTAAGCTTGTTCGGAGAAACCGCGCCCGTCGGTTATCGCACAGTTAATACTAACCACGTGTCGGCAGGTGAGAAGCTGCTTTAACAAAGGCTGGGACCTTCAACGGCGCGCGGATCTAACCAATTTAGAGTAGCCAGTCTTTCGAGAATCGCTTCTGCTACCCGACGATGTAGAGTAGTACTTGGATGAGGATCGTTGAGGTTAACTACACGCTTGGACAATGATATGTCTTGCAAAATATCTATAACGTTAATTACCGGCACCTTTTGATCATTAAAATATTCTCCTACGGGTTCCGTAAATAAACTACTCCCCTCTATGTCTCCCAGAAATGGGAAAATTATTGCCAGCAGTGGCACTTTACAATCTATAGAATATTTAACAAACATCCCCAGGTCCGCGAAATGGGCTTGAATCGTCTCCGGATGGGCATACGCCTGTTTAAGGAACTCTGTGTAAGGCCCTATGTCAGCGCGGGGGAACTGCCAGTATAAATAGTTCAGCAGATATGACTGTTTTACTAGGAACTTACTGAGTGGATTAAGACCTGCGTAAGGCGCGAATCCATCAAATACAATGTCGCTGTTCTTAATGGCCGACTGAATGTCGTTCCCATAGTATTGAAGTACAAGGATATCGGGTTTGTAGGGGTAATCGTTGAGATCCCTGAATTCGGTTCGCGGATCCGCACCATTGCGTCCTAAATTTAGCACTTCAAACTGGTCCCCGATCATTTTACGAAGTCGACCTGCGTATGTTTGCTCTGGGCGACGAATTCCATGCCCCGTCGTGAACGAGTCACCCAAAATCAAGATCCGTGGTTTTTCCTGGTCAATCTCGCTCAGAGGTTTGTCCCGGTAGCCAAGACTGTTGGTTTGCCAAAAATAAGAGAACCAATTCTGTGACGCCAAAGTGTAGCCAACACCATGACTCTGTGGAACGAACGTGAATACGCCCTCGAGTAGTAATAAAGACACAAAGAATGTGAACCCTAATGTGATTAAATTCTTTAGCTTTGCACCGATGCGGCTGTTACGAACTACGCCAACTAAAAAGATGCGGCCCACTTCAATCAGCATCCAAAACAGAATTGTGAGACGAAGGAAATGCTTTGTCTTTATTGATGAACCGAAGAATATTATTTCGATCAAAACGACAAACAGTGCCGCGATTAGTGCCGCGCATATGAACCTTGGTATTACGCCCTTCATGGGTAGGTTAGATATCTAAATCGAGTCTGGAGACAGTTGTCCATTGCGGCTCTATTTCATATAGGCTGAATTCAGAGATCATATGCTAACCGATATCAACGTGACACTTGGCGACCTTGGATAGCTGACCGAATGCGTAGTATTGCCCGTGACTCCGCCTCTTCGGTCAGATGCAAAGGGCCTTGAATGATAGAGAAAAGGAGTGAGTCTCTAGATCTACCCTGGTGATTAGAGCGAGTTAAAACAACGAAGACCAAGCTATCAAAAGGTTATGACTATCAACGCCGACTAAGTTATTAGTTCTCACCCCGGCATAGGCCAGTTTGATTCTCTGATGGCGAGTCAATGGCACGCCCAAGGTTAAAGCCCAAAAATAATTGTCATGTTTGTCATTCCTTGCCACATCGTTGACACTCGATTCTCCTCCAAATCCGTAACCCGCACTGACAGAGGTCCATAGACCGGGTCTGAAGGTGTATACGACGTGGCCTTGAATCAGCAACAAAGGATTTTGCTCGCGTTTACTGTCGCTAGGCCAAAAGTCATCATTATCTTCAAACAAGCTGATCGAGCCCGTTAGCTCGTAGGACCATTTATGACGTATATGGAGTACTCCGAGTTCCGGACGTAAAACGAATCGATTCTCGCCCAGGTTGATCAGGCGATCACGGAAATATTCACCGATCGGTAAGGTCAGCGATACACCCGCACCGACCACAGTGTTTGTCGAGTGGTCGTTTTGGTACTTGGCGAAAGCCTTTCCAGAAAGGGCAGGTCCACCGTGCAGCAGCACGGATAAGCGCAAGCGTGGATCAGCAATACCTTCTCGTTCCGTCGTTCTGAACTCCTCATTTACGAGACCCTGCCAGCGACCTTTTACGTAGGGAACATCGGCTTCAATCCGGGCAGACATGCCGGCAAGTCCAAAACTGTAAAGATAGCGGACATTAAATGTATGCAGTTCCATTCCTGCATCCTCGATGCGCAAGACAGGGTCTAGGAAAATGTCACCGTCCGTGTACAGGTATGCGAGGCTGAAAAATTGGGCGCCAACTGGTAGATGACTCCAGCGACGTGGTTCAAGTTGCTGAGCCGATAGGGGTGATGACCAAGTCAAGAAGAGCAGGGTGGTGACTACAAAGAGATAGATACGGGATGGAGTTGTCATCTACTGATAGCTCTACCGGTTGTCTGGATGACTTGATTCAGATCCATTGCGTTGTACCCTATATCGGGTGAAGGGGCTGGCCCACCAATTATTGATCACTGGTGCGGACCTGGACGATCATAATAGTTTTATAAACCCAAACAGATGATGTTGATATAAATCAAACGACACCCTACTTGCCTACTTTAAGAAAACTTAGAAGACCGCCTGTTCATCTTTTCCATGGGCATATACTTAGGAGTGTGCGTTGGAAGAAACATTTGGTCTCACTATTGCTTTTTGTTGTGACTAGCAGTGCAGTTGCTACCAACTCGACTATACCTATGAAGCTGGAACAAAGTGTATGTGGAATTAAGGAGCCTATTTATTTTTGGCTGTGGAGCACCGTAGCTGGCAGACCAAACAGCAAACGACTGTCAGGATTGGATGGCGTCGTAGACATATCATTCAGGACACAAGACGGAAGAACACTGCGTGGTCACAAACTAGACACTACCAAGACTTCTCCGCCGTACACCGAGCCCGCCAAGGGTTTTCTCCTGGTTTTGCAGGGTAATGCGATGCTCGCCGATCAGATTCTTGGCGAATATCGCAGCTATGCGCATATAGGTTACGACGTATATATCTACGACTACCGCGGTTATGGTCGCTCAGAAGGAAAACGGCGGTTAAAGGCGATTATCCATGACACAAATGAAATACTAACGAGTCTTATCGCACAAGGTTATGAAGAGCGTTTTGTATATGCAATGTCACTAGGCGGTGTTTTCCTTCTGAATGCCCTAGACCAGGACATGCAACTGGATAAGATCATTATTGATTCTACGCCCAGTCGTTTATCTGATTATGGGTGTCCTATCGAATACGACCCCGTTGAACATTTACCAAATGATTGCAGCAATGTCCTGATTGTGAGAGGCCAACGAGACAATGTCGTCACGCCAGCAATGTCACAGGACCTGGCGCGGGAGGCAGAAAACCGAAATGCTATGGTAGTAAGCGATCCGGAATTTAGTCACCCCTTTATGGATGCATACGCAACAACCCATCAGCGTCGCATGCAAGTAATCCAACGCTATTTACTACAGTGACACGCTGCTTTTAGCGTTGAACCTCGCTTGATTCGTCAAGATTTTGGTCCGACTACTTCGTTGTGCTTTCGCTAGCCGCGTGCTACCACACGAACCTTGAAATCCAGGCGCCGCGACGACATTATACCGCCCTCCGCAACAGTGAGAGTTTGGGATGCAGACCGAACGCGTCATACAACATATTGTCGATTGGTTGAACCGATATTCAGAAAACGCCGGCACCGACGGGTTTATTGTAGGCGTATCCGGTGGCATCGACTCTGCGGTCACCTCAACCCTGGTGGCCCTCACCGGCCGACCAGTGACGATCGTGGAGATGCCAATCCACCAGGCAGCCAACCAGGTCAGCCGGGCTCGCGGACATATCGACTCCCTGAAGGCGCGGTTCGACAATGTCGAGTCAATCGAGATCCAGCTCACGCCGGTGTTCGACGGCCTGATCCAGGCTCTGCCCGATGCCGGCGACGAGGAGCTGCGCTTCATGGCCCTGGCCAACACCCGTGCGCGCCTGAGGATGACGACACTTTATTACTTCGCGGCTCTAAATCGGTGCCTCGTGGCAGGAACCGGCAACAAGGTGGAGGACTTCGGGGTGGGTTTCTATACCAAGTATGGTGACGGCGGCGTGGACCTGAGCCCAATCGCGGATCTGGTGAAGACCGAGGTCTACGAGCTTGGCACGGTCCTGGATGTGAGCAAAGACATCATGCAGGCACCGCCCACCGACGGCCTGTGGGGAGACAACCGAACAGACGAGGAGCAAATCGGGGCCTCCTACCCCGAGCTCGAGTGGGCTATGGCCCATATCGAGAGCGGTGCCCCGGACACGAGCCTCGATCCACGCCAGCGCGAGATCCTGGAGATCTACCGTCGGTTCCACCGTGCCAACCGGCACAAGATGGAACCCATTCCGGTCTGCCACATCCCCGACGAGCTGCGCCGTTAGCCGCGCGTCGTCCTTCGTCCCGGCTTGTCCTTGTCCCCTCCCCCCTTAGGGGCATCGCCAGCAAAGGATCGGCTCGCCACTTTAGCGTCGAGAAATTTTCTCATGTGTATCTTGTTTCCAACTCGACTGGTTTCATGCCATCCAAGATGTTTATAGAGCCGAACATTCTCTGGGATATCAATGTGTGTACTGAGCCGTATTTCGTTTAGACCACGTTCTAAACACACACGATCAGCAACCTCGATGAGGGCACGTCCAAGGCCCAAACCCGAACTCTTAGAATGCACAGCCACGTTGGCAAGGACTAAGAAATCTTTTTTTGGAATCAATACGATTCCTCCAACTATGGTTTGACTGATCTCCGCAACCCAGACTATTTGCTTTTTAATGTCATCTGAAATCCCTTCAGACACGGCCGGGAGATCAGTGACTCGCGAAGCGTAAACTGAATACGCATCTTCGATACATTCTGATAGAGCAACAGAATCTTGAACGGTTGCGGGCCGTATTTTCCACTTCGTCATAAGGGCATCTTGACCGATATACAGAGTAAGACTGACTTGTTAAGAGCGCACTTTGCTCTCACTTGAGTATTGGCCTGAGGTCTTCGAGCTTGTCGAAGAGGTGCCAAATGTACTTGCCTGTTCCCTTAACACGATGTGGATGCAAGTCTGCAAGGTTTGGATCATTGCAATAACTATCAAATGCCTCTTTGGATGCCCACTCGACGAGGATGAGAACCGCACGTGGCTCAATACTCCCGGCAGCAGCCTCTCGGAACTTTCCCAAAGCCACAACACGTCCGCCGTGAGTCGCTACTTCCTTGGCTGATCGACGTGAATAGGCCAAGTACTCGTCCTTGTTGGAAACGTTGAACAGATTGAGGGCATAGATGGGCTGAGACATCGACAGTACTCCAATCAGGTGTCACAAGGATTATGTATTCTGGCCAACACCGCACATCATCGGCCAAATGGCATTCATCAGCGACTATCGGCAGGACATTTCATCGGCCGAATAGTATTTCGCCTTTCTTCAACATGAATCGGTCTGGAGATACTATCCTGGGATCCTCCTGCCCCGCCAGTCCGTACCCTA
>JASJAT010000023.1 GCA_030066885.1 Arenicellales bacterium
TCGCGCTTGTTGTTGTCTAAAGCAGCTGTTGCAGGCGCGCAAACGTTACTGACGTTTTTGTTGGCGCGCACACCCGGCGCTCCGCCTATTGTTAAAGAGGTCAAACCAACTGCACTCATTGGCTGGGAAAAAATCGACCACGGCCCTATCCAGCGCAACGGGCACGATTTTATGCTTTATGATTGTCCGTTAGACAAAGCGGTATCTATTAACGAAGCGGGGAATCTTATTTCCTGTGGAGATTTCGGTGAAGAAACGGGTCAAACGTTAAAAGGCGTTTTCATCGACACTGGCGAAAACGGCAAGTTCACTGCCGCTGAATTTACCGCTATTACAGCACCGGGTCAGATGCAATTGGTAACACCGGAAGAAGTGGCAGGCAACGTCATACGAGAACTGGTCGGCGGCAATACCGGTCGGGACGTCGTTGCCGCGCTTGATAGTTCTGTAATGGGCCCGACATATCGCGGCGGTTATTTGCGTCAAGCAGCGCTTGCATGTCTTAGGCAGCTAGAGGAAAAATATGGTGAGTCAGTTGCGTTTGAGATATTGGGTCCACCGCGTCTTTCCAAATTGTTATACGAAGCACATTTACTGAGACGCGTTTTTGAAACGACGAAGGCCATTATAAACAACCCACCCGAGTTGCTGGCGAACGGTCTTGAGAAGATAATCTTAGACGATGCCACTACGCGACAACGCATCATCTCGATTGGTATTCCTATTTTACTTCCGGACGGAGAGCGCCTATTACGTGGACCTGTGATCAAGTCCGAGGACGCTAAGCACGGTTGGATTGACCTTACCTCTTCGAATATGCGCGCCTGGCAAAAACGCCTACACGCCATCGAAAACGACTTAACAGCCGAGTTAGCGGACGACACCTCTTCGCGAAATGACAGAATCTTTACGACGAGCCCGAAGTCTCATACTGACAATACGTTACTCCCTATCGGCGAGATCGTAGCATGGATTTTCATTAACGAAGATAACGGCGTTCGCGGAAAAGTATAATTCAATCGAATACGTGTGTGAGAACGATGCTAAGTGTATCGCTGATTAATCAGGATTTCGAACCACGATTTCTGCTTTGCAGCTAAAACCTTTTTCGGACCGGCACCCAAGCTAACTCGTTCGATGCGCTGTCAACGCCACGTTTTGGTTTACTGAACTCAATCAAAAACCAATTTCTATTCGAATCGACTCGAATGACCACAAAGGGTCGCAAGTTGCCTCATGTACTCTTTATATATAGAGAATTCGTGAAAGGCAGTCGCCTGCTCACCCCCCTAAATCGACCGAAACATAGCGGATCTAAAAAGCTTCGAAGACCTGACAACGTCCCCGACTGTCTGTTCGGGGCGGGCTTGGTCTTCCGTCTGCCGCGTTGACTAAGCGAGGAACTAACAACATGAAACAATCACTCGTCGCCAAGGCCCTCCGGGGCTTCTTCATCCTGCTGCCGTTCTTGATCGCGTACTTGATGCTGGGCCAGCTGGTGGACGTGCTCTTAGCCCTGACCCAACCGATCATCGATGTTGCACCTGGGATTGTTTTCAGGACCGAGGGGGCGCGGCGCCTCGTGGCCTTTGGGCTCCTGATCTTGATTTGCATCCTCGTCGCCGTCGTCGCGGACACCACCCTAGCTCGCCGAGCCGGGACCTGGTTCGAGAACACAGTAATGAACCGGTTCCCGCCATACGCCGTGCTCAAGAGCCTGTCGGCGCGGTTATCGGGGAAAGAGGAAGAGAAGCTGCAGCCGGCGCTGCTCGAGGTGGGCGACGGTGCCCGCGTGCTCGTCGCCATCGTCGAGAGGCTGCCGGACGGGAACGTGACGGTCTTTGCCCCGCTCGCGCCGACACCGGCGCTGGGGATGCTCCAGATCGTTCACCCGAGCAAGTTGGAAGAGCTGCAGTGTTCGATGTCGGACGCCCTGGGCTGGACCATGAACTGGGGCGCAGGCACCCAGGCCGTCCTCGGGGGCGTCAAGGACGGCACGTCAGGACAGGTACCAAGGTAGAGAACTGACAATCACCACCTGGAACGAAGGCGAGCAAAGAGGGAGCAGGAAAAGGATTAGGACTGTGGGTGACAGATTATCAACACGTTGAAGGGCAGTATCGAGGTCAGTAGTGCGCCGGATGACACACGTTTTGCCGTCGCCCTTCCCTTAAGCTAAGGGAGACTTCCTATCGTTATCTGGCGGAGAGGGAGGGATTCGAACCCTCGATACGGGTCAACGTATACACACTTTCCAGGCGTGCGCCTTCAACCGCTCGGCCACCTCTCCGAATCCTAATAAAACCATTTTATCAATCGCGACGAGAATGCCGCCTGTAGTACCAGGGATCGAGGCGGCGGAAGATTAAACCAGTTATCGAACTGGTGCAAATCACTTCTGGTCATCCCACACTACTGTCTACGTGCAGACCAGTTGCCGCTGGCAATCACGTTATTCGAGGAAATCTCCGAAGTGCTCCATTGTCCGGACATAGTGATCTGTCCATTTTGTTCTGTGGCGGTGCCATTTATGGATATTGTCATGCCACCCTTATCCACGGTAATACTGATATTACCGTTATTTGGATTATAGGTCCCACCCCCAGAAAAATTAAACGCATTGTCACATGGGGTCACCACGACGGGATCTACTACCAAGTTCACAGCTAGATTGCTACCTGACTGCGTAATGGTCATGTCGAACCTCCCTTGCGGGCATGTAAAAGTCCCGTTTGCGTTCGTGCCACTGCCGTTAAAAGTACCTGAATACGTTCCAGCTATGTTTTGTGGAAAGGTACCTTCATTGGATCCACTCCCACTGTCCGAGCTTCCACCACCACAACCAGTGAAGACCAAGAAAAAGGAAACTAAAACGAAAGAAAATGCGTGCTTCACAAAACTATGCCCCTTGCATTGCTTCTCGATGAGAGACGAGCCGGCAGCAATGCTAAACTATATGCTGGTCGTCTGCTAGCCTGGTTAAATCCTAACGACCTGAAGATAAGTTGACATGACTCTACGCGCCAATCTGTTGTTAAAACGTTGGTTTGGGTACGTTTACACTGTTGATGGAAAGGCACGGAGCTGCCTAACTGCTCAAGTATTTTCCGATACTATCTTTACCTAACGGATAGGTCACTTCAAACAGACTGACAATAATCTCATACAGTTTAGAACTGTCTATGGGGTGAGGGTTTTCTTCCAGGACCTTGCGAAGTTCTAAAACGGCATTGCGAACGAATGTCGCCTTGCGAGGTTTAGTATGATTGCCAGGTTGAAGTGACTCAATAGCCTCCTCTATCGCGCTCATGTGTGCTTCCCATGGTGGCAGGAAAACATCAAAAGGTGACTGAGTCTGGGCATCCTTATATCTATTGGCAAAACGCTCCAAGATCGTTTTTAAATCTCGCGCTATGGTGGGTGCTCCAGCGGAGCGAAGGTGGAGATTATCGATATAAGATGTAATGGCCACCAACTTATATAACACCACAATGATCTGATCGACTGTTTCATCGGTAAGCTCATATTCCGCAATGAGATCTTGTAAGCCGGTGATTTTATCTCTGACCTCATCACGGGCTAGCGTTGTCTTCATTTTTAGCTGCCTCTTTTATAGCCCCGACCAGGATGATTTTATCATTTATATATATGTGGACTCATCTAACCCGCATATTCTCATAAAGGTTTTCCTCAGTAATAGGTCTTCTGTCATGGCAAGCAGAAGCGAGGCTATCCAGTAGATCTAAAAAGTACAAATTTGAGGACGAGAAGTGCGATATCGACAAGGCGGGCGCAGAACCATTTACTTTTAGAATTTGCGGTACTTGAGATATGCCTCCTGCGGATCCACACCTTGGAGAATCGCAGAACGTACTTTGTCTTCAGTCTGCATGTCGGCTTCTGCGCGTGCCGTTATCTCGTCAACCTGGTTTTGCGGGATCACGCACACGCCATCGCGGTCGGCACAAATATAGTCACCGGGATTGATAGGCACGTCACCGATGCGAATCGGTACGTCGAACCCGTCTGGCGCCCAGCTGCCAACGATATCCAGGGGGGTAAAATAACGGCAGTAAACTCTAAAACCCAGCTTGGCGATGAAACTGACGTCACGGCAGCCGCCGTCAACGATATAGCCCCGTACACCACGCGCATTCAAGGTCTCTGCTGATAGCTCACCCATATGGGCCATACTGATGTCATTGGGCTGACACACAACCACATGATCAAATTTAGCCTTGGACAAGAATCCCGTCCATTCGATATAGGTCTGATGATCGTCCAACGTCTCATCCACATGGCCGGAAACAGTAAATACTGGGCCCGCTAAAGAGCGGTCTGGCAGAAGCGGTTGGATATTGTAGGGGAGCACGAAATTGTTCAAACCCATTTTCCGCATCACGTCGTGGATGACACCGGTGTAACAGCTTTCAAGACGGGTTGAAAGATCGTTTTCTTCGGTCATCTTTTTGTCAGATCTATTGATACAGTACCGGGGGACATTGCAATCGGACCAGCTCGCGCTGACCAACAGTATGCCATTCCGGAGTCAGTCTACGCTACATGGGAGTTGCTAGAGGCGAGTAGAGAGCGCGATAGTCGTCAGTTGTTTTAACTTCAGCGTACAAGCGGGTCGCCACTCTATAGTATCCGGACTACCGTACCGAAACATATCCTATACAAATCAATTCGTCACTTGTCACCAGCTATAATTACCGCATGAACACTAGGTTTTGGCGGAGAGGGTGGGATTCGAACCCACGTGGGAGCAAGCTCCCCAACGGATTTCGAGTCCGCGCCGTTATGACCACTTCGGTACCTCTCCCAAGGTTGGTATTGTGAGCATCGAGAGCTAGGATGAATAAGCTTACGTATCTTGCTCCAGCGTCACAAGCCCCCGCGACCAGGCATCGGATATTTTCTGTCGCTCATTCACCATGACCGACCCGGACCGGCCACCGCTTTACAAAACCTGGACACCATTGGTGTTCGCCTTGATTACGCTTGGGGCCTTACCGTTATTTCTGGTCTACGATCGGCCGCGTGAAGTCGCCTTGGAGGACATCAAAGAAACCGGGATTTTAAAGGTCCTGACCATCAATAGCCCGACCACTTACTATGAAGGACCGGAACACCCATTGGGTCTTGAGTACGATTTGGTCAAAGGGATTGCAAAGAAATTAGATGTGGAACTGGTTATGGAGACGACCGATACAGTTGCGTCCATACTTCCTCGTCTGACTCGTGGCGACGCGCACTTCGCTGCCGCAGGCCTCATTGTTACAAAAGAGCGCGAACAACTGGTCAGGTTCACCCCTGCTTATCAGGAAATCCAGCAGCAGGCTGTCTATCTGCGGGGTGGTACACAGCCCAGAACAATCGAAGACCTCATCGGTCGTGAGATCAAGGTTGTCAGCGGCAGCAGTGTGGCGCAACGCCTTAGCGAGCTAAAAAGTGATCACCCTGAACTCAAATGGGAAGAGACAAGTGAAAAGACAGCTGAAGACCTGCTGTACGACGTGTGGACGGGCGAACTAGATTTGACCATCAGTGATTCCAATATCATCGCAGTAGTGCGACAACACCACCCCGAATTACATACGGGGGTGACTATAAAAGAATCAGAAAAATTAGCCTGGGCATTTCCACCGACGTCCGACGATAGTGTTTTTAATGCCGCATCAGAATATCTAAAGGAGTTGAATGACTCCGGTGAACTAAAAAGTTTACTTGACCGATACTACGGCACGGCAGACAGCTTTAACTATATAAATGTTTCAAAGTTTCGTCAGCGCGTTAGTACTCTTTTACCGAATTTCGAAGATCTGTTTAAACAAGCGGGAGAAGAGAGTGGAATTGACTGGCGGCTTATAGCTGCTCAGGCTTATCAGGAATCGCAATGGAACCCCAAGGCGGTATCACCTACCGGTGTTAAAGGTATGATGCAGTTGACTCAGGACACTGCCGACTTCTTGAAAATTGAAAATCGAGAGGACCCAGTGGCGAGTGTAATGGGCGGCGCAAAGTTCTTAAAACAATTGTCGGGCAGGCTGCCGGAAAGAATAACAGAGCCCGATCGTACCTGGCTTGCGCTAGCGTCTTACAACATTGGATTTGGTCATCTGGAAGACGCACGTGTTTTAACTGATAAGTCTGGAAAAAATCCGGACAAATGGGCAGACGTAAAGGAATTCCTGCCCTACCTAGCCAAACCCGAATGGTACGAGCAGACTAAATACGGCCAAGCGCGGGGTGAAGAGGCATTGGCCTATGTCTCCCGAATACGCACCTTTTATGATGTCTTAGTGAAGATGTCGGTCAAGCAAAAACCCGAGTTACTGAAATTGGATCTACCGGCTTTGTGAGCGCAGATACAGATAATCGCAGCGAGGCGCCGCTCCTACATAATGGGAGCGAGGGGCTCCTGTCTAGCAGCTAGGAAAAACATTCCACCGATACCGGACTCGATACCAGTTATTAGCTACCGGCTACTATCGTCTAGATTTGAAAAAATCAGTTAACAAATCGGCGCATTGTTCCCGGAGCACTCCACCCGAGACTTGACAGCGATGGTTTAAGGCCTCGGAAGCTAAGATATTCATTACCGTTCCCGCAGCACCGGAGCGCGGGTCCGGTGTACCGTATACAACTCTTTGCACCCGAGCATGAACCAGTGCGCCGGCACACATTGGGCAGGGTTCAAGGGTGACATACAAGGTAGACTCCGGCAATCGGTAGTTGTTAGCTGTACCACATGCTTGACGGAGAGCGATGAGTTCAGCATGTGCCGTCGGATCGACGGATTCGATCGGACAGTTGTAACCCTCCCCTAGCACAGTACCGTTGCGGACGATAAGTGCACCTACCGGAACTTCACCCTTAGCCGCGGCCATGCTTGCGAGTCGTAACGCCTGTTGCATCCATTGTTCATCGCTATTCACTCCCATTCTATGGTAGCCGGTGGCTTGCTCGAAATGTCATAGGTCACGCGGCTAATGCCTGGCACTTCATTGATTATTCGATTGGCAACCCGTGCCAATAACTCGTATGGAAGGTGTGCCCATTTAGCAGTCATAAAATCCACCGTCTCCACCGCGCGCAACGCGATGACGTACTCGTACGCCCTGTTGTCGCCAACCACTCCAACGGATTTCACCGGAAGGAATACCGCAAATGCCTGGCTGACTTTATCGTACCAGTCGTTCTTTACAAGCTCCTCCATAAAAATGGCATCCGCCGCACGCAATAGATCCGCATACGTCTTGGTGACTTCGCCGAGTATGCGGACGCCCAAGCCAGGACCCGGAAACGGATGTCGATAAATCATTTCGTGCGGTAAGCCAAGTTCAATGCCGACTTTGCGGACCTCATCTTTAAACAACTCCCGTAGCGGCTCGAGTAATTTAAGACTCATTTCTTCCGGTAAACCACCGACGTTGTGATGTGACTTGATGACTTTCGTTGTACTCGCGCTGGTGCCGGCAGATTCGATCACATCCGGATAGATCGTTCCTTGAGCAAGCCATTTGGCATCCTTGAATTGGCTGGCTTGTTCTTCGAATACTTCAACAAACATATGGCCGATAATTTTGCGTTTTTGCTCCGGGTCGGCCACACCCTTCAAAGCATCCAAGAAAAGTTGTTCAGCATTGACGCGAACGATTTCTAGCCCCATGTGGTCTTTAAAGGTCTCGACGACCTGATCCCCTTCATGGAGTCTGAGTAATCCAGTGTCAACAAAAATGCAGTTGAGTTGTTTGTCTATAGCACGGTGCAACAAGGCAGCTACTACCGAAGAGTCAACGCCGCCGGATAAGCCAAGAACAACTTGATCTTTGCCTACCTGTTCCCGGACTGAATGGATTACATCCTGCATGATATTCGTTGGGGTCCAGCTGTCACCACAACCGCAGATGTCGTGAACAAACCGCTGAATAATTTCTGGACCGTGGTCGGTTTGCGTCACCTCCGGGTGAAACTGAACACCATAGAACCGTCTGTGATCGTCACCGATCGCAGCCAAAGGCGAGTTGTCGGTAAACCCGGCAACGGTGAAGCCATGTGGAAGTTCTATGACTTTGTCACCGTGACTCATCCAGACATCGAACTCCGGATGGTCCTCAACTTTACCGTCCAACCCTGAAAACAATAAACCAGGATTCGATATTTTGATTTGTGCGTGGCCGTATTCACGCTTGAGTGAAGTTTCCACCTTACCGCCCAGGGCATAGGCCATGCATTGCATGCCATAGCAGATACCGAGCACCGGTATCCCAAGCTCAAAAATCCCTGTTGCCGGCCGAGGGGTGTAGTCCTCCGTAACCGTCGCCGGGCCGCCGGAAAGAATTATCCCTTTCGGGGCAAAGGTCCGGATGCTTTGAAGGCCTTCATCGAATGGATGGATCTCACAATAGACACCGGCTTCTCGAACACGTCGGGCGATAAGCTGAATGTACTGCGCACCGAAATCGAGAATCAGGATACGGTCGGAATGAAGGTCGGTCATTAACTCAGTTGCGAGTAACTAGTTCCTAGTAGCTAGGGTTAAACTTCGCTTTTCTAAAAATCTTCCTTTGCTAGCTACTAGATACTAGTTACTAGTCACTAATTTGATAATTGGGCGCTTCTTTGACGATGCTCACATCATGCACGTGGCTTTCTGTGATGCCCGCGCTAGTGATCCGAACAAACTCAGCCTGGGTCGTAAAAGTATCCAAATCCTTGCTGCCGGTATAACCCATGCTGGCCCGCAAACCACCCATCAACTGATCGATGATATTGATCAACGGCCCCTTATAGGGCACGCGACCCTCGATACCTTCGGGCACGAGTTTTTGCGAAGACCCGGTACCTTCCTGGAAGTAGCGGTCTCTGGAGCCGTTTTGCATGGCCCCTAGCGAGCCCATGCCCCGGTAAGACTTATACGATCGGCCCTGATATATCTCTATTTCCCCAGGCGACTCATCGGTTCCAGCCAATAGGCTGCCCAGCATCACTGAGTGGGCACCCGCGGCAATCGCTTTGGCAATATCTCCTGAAAAGCGAATACCGCCGTCCGAAATTATGGGAATACCGGAACCCTGCAGCGCGTTTGCAACATCTGAGATAGCCGTTATCTGCGGCACACCGACACCGGCTACGACACGGGTTGTACAGATCGACCCCGGACCGATGCCGACTTTAACGGCATCTACCCCTGCCTCAGCCAAATCCAAAGCGGCATGAGTCGTCGCTATATTGCCCGCAATAACCTGTATCTCCGGATGGGCTGACTTGATTTGGCGTACCCGCTCGAGCACGAGCTTGGAATGTCCGTGCGCCGTGTCGACTACAATTGCATCCACTTCAGCGTTCAGTAAACTCTCTACCCTTTCATCAGTGTCCGCACCTACGCCCACTGCGGCACCCACCAGCAGACGCCCCTGGTCATCCTTGCAAGCATAAGGGTGTTCAGTTGATTTCTGAATGTCTTTTACGGTAATGAGTCCGCGTAGTTTGAAGTCGTCATCGACTACCAAGACTTTTTCGATACGATGTTCATGTAGTAACGATTTAACCTGCTCTTTGGACGCGCCTTCCTTGACCGTAACGAGCTTGTCCTTGCCCGTCATCACTGTGCTGACCGGTGCATCGTAGTGGGTCTCGAAGCGCAGGTCCCGGTGCGTCACTATACCCGCTAGCTTGTCATCGTCGACGACCGGCACGCCGGAAATCTGATGGTGGCGGGTTAGATCCAATACTTCTTGGATGCTGGTATTCGCCGATACCGTAATGGGATCCGTAATAATGCCGGCTTCGGCCTTTTTCACCTGCCGTACTTCTGCAGCTTGGCGGCTCGGCGTGAGATTACGATGGATTACACCAAACCCGCCTTCCTGCGCTATACAAATCGCGGTTCTCGCTTCGGTAACCGTATCCATTGCAGCGGAAAGCAACGGAATATTGACGTTGAGCTTGCGGGTGAGGCGAGTGGCTAAACTGACTTCCCGAGGCAGAACCCCGGATACGGCGGGGACTAAGAGGACGTCGTCAAACGTGAGAGCTTCTTTGATCTTTTCCATCGCCGGATTATACGGATCGAAAGGGCAATGGGGAACAACCCGAACTCGATGCAGAAGCGCAGCCAGCTACCCCGCTCTACTTTGCACTATATATTCGGTCGGAAAAACGTTTTCGTTTATGATCGGGATACCAATTCATTGTTACTCGAATCCAGATGCGAGAATTTCCCACTGCTCAGACAGACCTCGAGATAGAGCGTGATGTTTATACCGTAGACCGGCTCAATAAAGTCGCTCGCCAACTGGTCGAATCTCGATTTGCCCAGGTTTGGGTGGAAGGTGAGGTTTCGAATATTTCTGCCCCGAGTTCTGGCCACCTTTACTTCACCCTCAAAGACAATATGGCACAAATAAGGTGCGCTTTCTTCAAAAATCGGCGCACCATGCTCGAATATAGCCCTAGAGACGGTGCCCAAGTCTTGCTGCGGGCCCGACTGACGATTTACGAACCGCGTGGCGACCTGCAATTGGTTGTACAACACATCGAGCCGGCCGGTGAAGGTGCGCTGCGAGAGCAGTTTGAGAAACTTAAACGAAAACTTGAAAAAGAAGGGTTGTTTGATCGCGAGCGAAAGAAACCGTTACCGAAAATCCCCTACCGAATTGGCATCATTACCTCACCAACCGGTGCCGCAGTGCGAGATATTGTTACGACCTGTCGCAGGCGGTTTACAGGTTTACCCTTGATCCTTTACCCAACCTTGGTCCAGGGTGACTTTGCCTGCGACGGTATCGTCCAGTCTATCCAAGTTGCCGGACAAAGAGCAGAGTGCGCGATACTGATCCTGGCCCGAGGCGGCGGTTCACTAGAAGACCTTTGGGCATTCAATGAAGAACGAATTGCCCGTGCAATGGCCGATTGTGACATTCCCATCGTTACCGGGATCGGTCATGAGATAGATTTTACGATTGCCGATTTTGTAGCTGATCAACGCGCTGCCACTCCGAGTGCCGCCGCCGAAATGGTGGTGCCCGAGGCATCTGTCATCCACCAGGAAGTACACACACGGTTAACCCGGTTATCAGTAGCCATGAACAGAAAGCTAGAGCAAGCGACGCAACGGAACGATCTTCTCGCCCACCGATTGATTCACCCGACTCGTCGTTATGCGCTGGCTCGACACAACTTTCAATTACTCTACGGCCGGCTTGGCTCTGCTTTTCGTAATGAGATCAGCCGGAAAAAACTAAACTTCAATAACACCGCCCTGCGCTTACTTCAACATACGCCGCAGCATCAACTGAATGCTGCCAAATGGCATCTGAAAACGGCTCACGAACGCTTGTATAACTTGGCCCCGCGCCTGGTTATGACCACCCGTCAACGCATGCAAACTGTCCTAGGCCGCCTTAATGCAATCAGCCCGCTTGCAACGCTCGAGCGAGGATACGCAATGGTCACCGATAAGTCCGGCACTGTAGTAACTCAAGCCAAACAAGTACGGGTAGGTTCGAGAATCGATGTACGGCTCGCCCAAGGAGCGCTGGATTGCCGCGTTGAGGATAAAGTTGAGTGAGTCTCCGCAGTCTTGGTGCCGTTATCTTGTCATGTACGTTGGGTTCGTTAGGTATTTCGTCTGCCTCCTATGCCGAGCTATATCCGAGGCACCATCCAGTCCCAGGTGGTATCGCGGTAGTCGGACTTGATATCAGCAGCGAAGAAGATGTAACTGCACGGTTCGGACGAACGCGCATTCTTACCATAGAAGACAGAGGCTTCTGGTACGCTATTGTAGGAATAGAACTCGACGCCGCACAAGGCGACTACTTGATTACGGCAAACACCTCATCTGAAGACCCAATTATCAGGGAGTTTCGGGTGGGTCCCCATAGATATCCATTGAGAGTCAAACGCAACCATACGGCAAAGCCGGGACCGCTTGTCACCCCAGGCACCTGGAGACCCGAGCTCGATGCAGCTTTCCCACTGTTACCACCGGTAACAGCAAGCAAGGTGGTACCGTTCGGCACACGCTATGCAAATGGGGACGAGACGGGTCCCGAGCAGTGCACCGTGTTTCACCTGGATAGCAGCCTGGATGTGGTTGCCCCAGGCCAAGGCATTGTGGCCGACATATTTACAAACGAAGAAGCGGAAGTTTCCCAGGTAACTATAGATCACGGCATGGGTCTGTATTCATCCGTAGGGCCGATTAAACAATTGCGCAAAGAAAAAGGAACGGTCGTCGAAAGGGGTGAGGTTTTGGGTAAATTCGAGTACCACAAGACTCTGTCCAGGGATGTGTGTTGGAAGACGACACTCAACGGCGCCGTGGTGAATCCATTCCTGTTTACTGAACAACAGTAGGAGCGGTGCCCTCGGCGCGATTCTATCGGCGCGGGGGCCTCCTACACTGGTCGGCTTTGCTGAGAAAGATCGGGTGGCGCGCGTCGTAGAGCGAATACGATACCTCCCAGCAGCCCTTGAAAAAGTACAAACGTGAAAGCAATCCATGCAAACACGAGTGCGCTTTCGTTGTTTACACCAAAGAATGACATGAAATAAACAAAAGTCACCTCTCGTACGCCGATCGCATTGACGGAAATCGGTAGCATCATGATCATCAAAGCACAGGGGATGATGACGCACATCGCAAAGAATGAGACGTCCAAGTCCATAGCCAGTCCGATAAGCCAAAAGTGAATGATCACATTAAGCTGTAGAAGCAGCGATACAAACAACGCCTTCAGCAAAACTGCATTGTGATTGTAGTAAGGGCCGAACGCCTGCAGTACTTTACCAACCGGTTTCTCTATATAGGATTTGCGTCCTGAGACAAAATTGCTCAGCTTGCCCGTAAGCATGTTTATCAGCCGGCGCGGTCTACCGAAAATAAATGCCGCCAGGCAAATTGCAGCGCAAAGAACGATAAAGATAGGGATGTAGATTTCTGCAATGGACCTAATCTCCGCACTGATCAGCACCGCCAAGGTGGCCCAGAGTATCAACGCTAAAATGCCCATGAAACGATCCACCAGCACAACCGATACGGCACTTGTTTTATCCTTGGCTATGCGCCAGACATCGTACATCCGGGATACATCACCACCGATAGTTGAAGGCAGGAAGTTGTTAAAAAAAATTCCAACCATGAACGACTGAACGAGAACGATAAGAGGTGGATTTATGCGGTGAATGGACATTAATAACCGCCATCTAATCGCGGTCAGGAAGTAGCCGAGAAAAAATAGACAAAAAGCAATGATTAAAAGTGTTATATCCGTGTGCTTGACCACTTCGACGACTTCGACGAAATCGACGTCCTTTATGATCCAGGACACCAGACCAATGGATATGATCAGCTTGAGTAAGAACAGCCAACCTCGTGGTGTGCTCGAATCCATGCGTTAGGTCTGGTCTGTACGGCGCCGTACAGGTTTCGCGGGAACGCCCGCACAAATGGTGTCCGCCGGTATGTCGCGTGTTACCACCGCGCCAGCTGCTGCTATCCCCCCCGTTTTTACAGTAACCCCACCCAGTACGTTAACCGCTGCACCCAACCATACGTTGTCTTCAAGCACACAACCCCCATCGGGTATGATGCCTTGTTGCCATATTGGGATATCAGTCCTGTCAGTTCGATAGGATCCACCACCAACGATATAGCAACGGGGTCCAATGATGGTGTCAGCGCCGACGGAGACGGGACAGTCATTAGTCGATTGAATTATAGACTGCGCTCCGATCCCTACCCTGGCGCCAATATCGACCGTACCGGACTTGCAAGAGATGACGATATAGTTAGCCAGCATGACATCGTCACCCAACTTGATGACCTCTTCGCTATTGTCATTACGCGCATCCAGAATCACGCCCTCACTGACCACAACCCGATCACCCAGATGAATTCTGTGTGGATGCCTTAATGTAACGTTCGCACCGAACACCACTCCACTACCGCAAGATCCGAACAAACGTCGCCAGAATACTTTCCGTAGCCACAGCCCGAGGGCACCGGGGACGAAAGTCAGCCAAGTACAAAACTCAAAATATATAGTCCGGCCTAGCCCCGTGCGCCCAACTACTACATCCTGGTAGCGCGACAACGCCGAGCCTTCGCGGGTCACCGCCGCATGAGTTTTCTTGGGTGGTGTTTGTGATTGTATCTCCATTACGGCCTAACCATGCATCAAGGACTCGGTGAACTCTTCTAAATCATCTGTACTCATGTTCTCGAAGTAAAGTCGATACCACAGTTCGAGGTTGAGCAACATCCACAACCTAAAATTATGGTCCATTGTGCCGGACAAATGTTCCGCCAGCAGCTTATCCATCGTTTGTTGCTGAAACCAGCCCAGCTCTACAAAGCGGGATTGCTGAAAAAGCCGTTGCAAGCAACCGGCGAGTTCGGTGCGCATCCACAGCGCAATGGGAAATCCAAAACCTTGCTTCTTCCTATAGATCAATTCTTCCGGCAAATACCGATCGGCTACGCGTTTGAGTGCATATTTTAGTTTGGACCCGTGCAGCTTAAGGCGCCCCGGCATAGCGGCCGCGTATTCGGTCAAACGATGGTCTAACAACGGCGCCCTGCTTTCCAAAGAATGGGCCATTGTCATTCGATCGGCGATAACCATTAAATGATCTGGCATCCTTGTCATTAAATCGGTATACAGCATCCGGTCGACCAAATCATCGGCATTGTCGGCATCGAAATAGGTCAATATTTTCTGATCGGAGTTTTCCACCTCGATACCATCGATCACAGATCTATTGAACAGCGCATGTTTCATATCAGAGGTGAATCTTAGAAAGCTCAAACTATGTGCGTACCTTTGCCCTCTTTGAAACAGGGAAACCTCGTTCAACCAACGCGCTTTCTGTGCCATAGTCTTGTAACCGAAAGACTCTGGAATCAACCGCACTATTCTGTTCATCACGTTAGCGCGCAACCACTTCGGCAGGATCGAGTAGATGTCAGCGTAGCGCTGACCTGCGTAGCGATCATACCCGGCAAAGTTTTCATCACCACCATCGCCGCTCAGTACGACTTTCACGATTTCCCGGGCCACCTGGGAGACCAGATAAACCCCGACGCCGTAGGGGTCCGACGGCTCATCCATGTGTTGAATCATTCTGGGGATCAGATGAACCATGTCGGCAGACACCACTTTTTCATGCGCTTCCATAGCGTATCGATCAACTACCATGTGGGCATAAGGCAATTCGTTAAACGATTGTTCTTTCACGCCGATCGAGAATACGGGGACCGGGTCGTCAATGTACTGCGCCATCATCGCTGCGATGGTGCTGGAGTCGATTCCACCACTTAGGAAGGCCCCGACGCGCACATCGCTTAGAAGATGCAGGCGCACGGTTTCTTCCAGCACCTGTTGCAGTCCATCCATGATGTCTGAGTCCGAACCATTGTGTTTTTGTGTAAAAGTCAGATCCCAGTACCGGCTAACTTCGATTTTGCCCTCGTGCCACACCAACACATGGGCTGCGGGCAGTTTATGTACACCCCTAAAGAAAGACAGTTCGTCAGGCACGAATCGCATCGACATGTAGTGCCAGACGCCTTCGAGATCGACTTCTCGTTTGACCCATGGCGTCGCGAGCAATGCTTTCACTTCGGAAGCGAAACAAAAAGCTCCATTGAAATTGCCGAAGTAAAGAGGTTTCTGACCCAAGTGGTCGCGAGCGAGGACCAGCTTTTTCTTTTTCTGATCCCAGATGACAAAGGCAAACATACCCCGTAGGTGGTTAACACACTTCTCTCCATAGTCCTCATACAAATGGATGATGGTCTCCACATCGGTCGACGTTTTAAAGATATGTCCTCTACCTTCCAGCTCTTTGCGTAACTCCGGGCTGTTATAGATCTCCCCGTTACAGATTAAAATAATATCGTCCGTTTGGTTGCTGATAGGCTGGTGGCCGGTAACCAGATCAATAATACTCAGGCGGCGCTGCCCCAAAGAGATATCACTGTCGTGAAAGAAGCCGGTGTCGTCCGGACCTCGGTGTGCAATCGTATCCGTCATACGCTCTACCACCTCAGTGCGGATTTGATCTCCGCCTACAATACCGGCGATGCCACACATTTTGTTTTTCTATGGTTTATATGGTTCGTGTATCTGTTAAAGATAGCCCTCGGCAACATACCATTCAGCGGTTAGGCGAAGGCCCTCGTCTAAGCCAACTTGCGGTTTATAGCCCAGATCCTTTTTTGCTTTACTGATGTCAAACGCCCGGTTTTGCCGGTACCAATCCACGCGACGTGGGAAAATTGGCGGCGTTACCTTGAAGGGCTGACATAATTTTTCCATTACATGACCGGCAATACTTAACGGTAGAAAAGGATAATGAGGCAGCTTGACTTCCTTACCCATGGCCTTCGCCACCCTCTTTACCAATTGCTCTATCTCTACATATTCTTCGTCTGCAACCAAATAGACTTCGCCATCGCCCATACCGGGCTTCAGGACGATCTCCAGTAAGTCTACAAAATTGTCGATAAATAATGGATGGTATAGCGCTTTGCCATCGCCAAAGATTGGAAAGACCCCTTTATTGACACGGCGAAAGATCATGCCAAATCGCTCTGGGTCGCCCGGTCCATATATCGCTGCCGGCCGCACGACAAGAGTCTGCATAGTCGCGCCATGCTCCGCTAAAACCAGCGGTTCTGCTTCGTATTTTGTTCTTTGGTAATAATCAGCAGGCTTGATCGGTGCGGTCTCAGCAGCTGGTGGATTCTCAACGTTGCCGTGTACACCACAAGTACTGCAATAAATGAAACGCTTTACACCTTCTTGTTTAGCAGCCTCCAGTACATTGACCGTGCCTTGTATATTTACTTCCTCGTAGTAGTTGTTCGGTACGTCCAACTCACGAAACGCCGCCGCAAGATGATGAACAACGTCCACCCCCTTGACTACTCGATTGACGACTGCTGTATCGGTAACGCTACCAATAACAACTTCTGCGCCCCATCCTTTTATCTCGTCGGTTTTAATACCTTCTTTGTAGTCCATCGCGACGACTTGGTGGCCACCATCGATCAATCGTTTGACCAATGCCTTACCGGTGAATCCAGTGCCCCCGGTCACTAAAACTTTCATTTACAACTTTCTCCAGCTTTAACTTTTTACGTTACTCTTTGCACTTTCCTGTGAGGCCATGGTTAAGTCCTTACCCAGTGCTTCTTGGTAGGTTTTCAATACGAGAGGAATACCCGCATCCCAAGTTAGTTCCTGTTCTACTCGCCGCCGATTCCGTTCACCCTCTTGTCGCCGGACTTCCGGATGATCGATGAGAAACTCTATTCTTTGTACGAACTGCTCGATTGACCCATCAGGCACGAGATCCTGCTGCGGGCCGAGAAAGCCGCGGTTATTGTCCGAGTCGAAGGCCACAACGGGCAGGCCTGCCGCCATATAGTTTAATATCTTGCCACTGCCTTCACCTGTACCCGGCAGTTTGGGATCCACACCGATATCAGCCTGGCGTAAATGCCGGGGAAGGTCCTCAAAGTTGACGCGACCGGTCAGGTGACACTGTTGTTCCAGCCCGTTTACTTTCAGAAATGCCGTCGTTTCCTCAACCGGGTATCCGACCAACGTCACGCGTACATCCGAGCGTTTAGCCAACAACTGTTCCACAACCTCAAGAAGTTGTTCCAATCCCTTCACAGCGAGCAGCGAGCCTGTATAGATCACGGTGACATCCTTGTGTTCCAGCTGTTTGGTATCGACCGTTAATGATTCGACGTCTACCCGATCGCTCAACAGGGTCAAGTGACTAGTGGCAAGGTCATAGTGGTGTTCCATCAGATTCATGCTTGAGATAGAGGAACAGAATATGTGCCGGGGCATCCGCAGGATCGTGTACTCCAGCCACTTGAAGAGACGCAACAAGCCTTTTGAGCCCTCAAAATACCCATAGCTATCGAGCTCACCGACCAAACTGCCCTGAATATCGGAAACAAGCGGAATCCGTGGCCGCATAGTGGCCATCTTTGCGGCCCAGCCCAATACGATGCCCTCGTGCAAATGGGCGTGGATTATATCCGGTTGAAAGGCTCTGATAGTCTTACACACGAGCCAGAAAAGTTTGAAATCGGCGAAGTATTTTGAGGAATTTGGTCCTGCTTTGGTATCCTGATATTTTTCTATTGTGCCTATACGTCGGGTATCAACGTTAGGTCGGTCGCGGCCATGGTGGTAAGTGCAAACTATATTTTGCACCCCCTTTCGATTCAGTGCCTTGACGATACCTTCGATCCGGATATGGCACCCGCGATCGGAGAAAAAAGGTGTTGGCGCGACGTGCAAAACGCGTAGCGCGTGGGATTCCGTCATGCTATTTCCGTGAAACGTTTATAGCGGTTCAGCCCATCAGCTTCGGCGACAGAGCGCTGGGTACTCCAGCCTAGAAGATCAGCCATGATAGACGTGCACCTTTCGATACAGTTTTGGCTGGGAAAACCGACTGTACCTATACCTGTTCTCCGGTAAATAACATCGTCCAATTTCAGGGCCATCTCGGATTTAACTGCGTAGGTGATTTCCGCAGCCAAGTTGGGCCGATTTTCACACAAAACATCGACCATACCCGGATCGTTAGAGATCATCTGAACCAGATGGTCAATGTTAGACCCGTACTGCTTGACCAGTCGCTCCACTTGATCTGCATTCATATGCTCGTCGAAGGCTCGTGTTTTGTCTTTAATATAAAGATTAATATCCGAATAATTCGCACTGGAAAGGCGTAATAGTCGCGTTTGGCAAGGTTTTCCCGTGATGCCCAGTTTCGCGATAGCACGATCTGTCACTTTCTCAGCCACCAACCTAGCGGTGGTGAATTTAGCACCCAGAGCCGAAATTATACCTTCGTAACCAAACGATGAGTGATCAACAATCTGGTAGTCTCCCGTGCCCTGGTAAGTTTTTTCGTTTAGCGTATTTTCTTGTAGTGGATAAATACCCGAAAAAGCGTGCACGACCTCTTGTTTTGTCAACGACAACGTCGGTAGATGCCTATTGATCTCTGTCAACAACTGATCCAGTTCAACCCGGTCGATCACCGGATCGTCTATATCCTCGGCCGCAACATAGCTTGTTCCGATAAGCGAGCATCCCCTCCAAGGCAAGATGAACATGTGACGGCCACCCCGATCTACAATATTCTGTCCGGCGAATTGTGTGGGCAGTGCGATTGCATAGTCCTTGACCAATTGGCGGGTTACGATATGGGAACCGCGACAGTAGCCAGTCGTGGTAACGATCGATTTATCGTCGAAGAAAGCTCTGTTTAAATCAGATATCCAAGGGCCGGTCGCGTTTATGGTAAGACGGGCCCGTATTTCGAAATCATCTCCCGATTCGGTATCTTCCGCACGTACACCTATGACCGTCTTGCCGCTCTCCATGACCAGGCCGTGCGCGCGGACATAGTTTGCACAAGCCGTACCCATATCATGGGCTGTTTCCAACACGGCGAGTGTCATTCTCTCTGAACTTTCCATGTGGCTTTCGTAATAGATTACAGCGCCAGAAAGACCCGGATCAGACAGTGGTAGTTGCTCAAGTATTTCAGAACGGCTCAGGTAGTACGGTGCTGGGACTGATTTGGCCGGATCACCCGTTACTTTATCCTCCCCTAGACACAACAACCGATACAATGTCATCCCCGCCGCCATAAGCCCCCTACCCTTTCCCCAGGACCGGTAAGTGGGAACTATAAAAGGTACAAAGTGAGTCAGATGCGGTGCGGACCGGTGATAGTACGCTCGCTCTAGCGCAGACTCCCTCACCTTATCCAGGCGAAGTTGTTGTAGGTAACGGATTCCGCCATGGATTAACTTGGAGGATTTTGCCGACGTCCCGGCACCGAAATCCTGTTTATCGATAATTGCGACACTGAGCCCCCGCGAAGTACAGTCGAGAGCAATCCACGCACCGGTGATACCGCCGCCTATGACGAGCACATCAAAGTGTTCACTCCTCAGTTCTGTTAGACGCCGGTGCAACAGGTTAGCCTGTTTGTGGAGGAAGTGATATTAATTGTCACTTATGTGCATCGAAATAATGCTGAATCGTTTGATGACTACTTCGCCTATTTGGGTAGTTGGGTCTAAACGAATCGCTTTGCATCCATGAATTCCGAACGGAATTATGATCTGATTCTCTCCGGGCATATACTCTCTACCGATGACGCTACCTTCATTGAATCCACTACCTTGATCGATGTAAATTTTTATCACGCCTTTGGTGTCGGCATCTAGCACCAGATGGATTATCGAGTTCGCCGATAGCCACTTACAATATTTACTCCTTAACAGTATTTGAGGATCCCGGCTCGTGGATCTGGCCAATATACCGTCATCGACGACACTCAACTCCAAGTCAACGGACGTTTCGACAAATTTCAAATTGGTCAGATCCAGATAATGTGGCTCGCTTGCCCTGAATTGACGAGGTTGCTGAAAGTAATACGGTATTACGTATGCTTGCAGTGCATGCACATGAGATCCGATTATCATTACGAATGCCAATGTACCCATGAGGATCTTCAGTGCTGTGTCCGTTGGCTGGTTACGTCCGTCACCGAGTTTAGCGAAAGTAGCAACAGCTGCGGAGAACAAGACCAGTATAGGCAAAAATACCGGCAGTAAATATTTACCTTGAATCTGTACATCGTGATAGATATTGAATCGGACATACATATAGATTTGAAATAGGACCATTAAAAACAGAATGAAATAGAAATAGTTTATACCTTCGATTTCGTTCGTTTGCTGCCGAACAAATAACTTCATTCCGATAAGGCGTACCGGGAGGTAGAGAAATCCGATGGTAAAAACAATGGCGTATAGTAAATACTGCGGCCAACCCATCCTCAGTCGAAGCCAATCCAAATTTCCCACCGTCGCTTTAAACGATTCTCCAATAAAGTTTTTATAGTTGTGTAAGATCAGCTGGAATACACCAATTCCTTGACTGGCATAACCTCGGTTACCAGGGGCAGGTATTCGTGCGTGTTGCTCTGACAATTGCTGCGATACTCTAGTTAAAAAAGGGTCGTTGATACCGTAGTGATATATGTTGAAGACAATCCACCAACCTCCCCCTACGACTATCGCAATGAAAACGATCGATATATATTTGGCTGCGTTAAGCCGCGATTTCCACAAATACGGTATCAAAAAGCACGCTGCAAAGGGCAGCAACAACCACGCGGTGAATTTGGCTATAAGCGCTAATCCGACACACAACCCAAAGACAATGGCGGTCGCCATATTGAGACCGGTGCGCAGTATTAGAACCATAGAGAATATTAAAGCTGTACCGGCAAATATTGCTCCGCTGTCGTCGTTAGTATAGGACGCGACAAAAGCGAGTTGAGGCAGTAATCCGAACAAGAGTGAGCCGCCGAGCGCCAGCCAGTACCGCTCAAATAACAGCATCAGGCTGAAAAAGGTCAGTACCGTCGCAAGAGCGCACAACAATCCCGATCCAAAACGCAGCTCCTTAAAGTGATTCCCTTCGGAGTCATTTATCAACCACGCAACGCCCGCTGAAACTAAGTAAGACAACGGTGGCCGAAGTGCTCTTGTCGAGCCATATGGAGTGAGCAACAGGCTGTCAACGTCGTCGGGTAGTACCGCCAAACGTCCCTTTTCAAGGATAAACCTGGCTACGTCATAGTGAGCTTCGCCATCAGGCCCCGCACCTCGTGGCAAGTGCCATGCGGTAACCGCGTAGTAACTACAAAATAAAACCAGCAACAGAGTTGCCGTAAGGAAAATAACTGACGGGGGATATCGCACGAGCCCCTTGTTATGATTCGGGTCTATTTTCACTAAGACACTAATAAAGTTGTCATACGGACCCAGTTAGGCATGTTGGTGTGATATCTGGGCTAGCCGCTATTTTTACTTTGGGCCGTACAAACTGCAACATGAATTGCCTCTCCGTCCACATCCCGTCACTACGATGCCGGGTCAGTCACCTCGGCAATCCGGGAAAATTATTCGCT
Organism: Arenicellales bacterium; assembly: GCA_030066885.1. Classification (GTDB taxonomy): domain Bacteria; phylum Pseudomonadota; class Gammaproteobacteria; order Arenicellales; family JAANXG01; genus JAHEKE01. The sequence goes on from JASJAT010000023.1 coordinate 22,048, forward strand.
GGAGTGCTTCACTTTGCTCGCAATTTAACGAGGCTGCATTAGTAGCCATGGTAATCTACCCACCTATTGTTGCGAGGCGCGAAGCGCCGTGGCAATACATAGAGTGTGTTTGATTGGATCGCTTCACATGCGTTCGCGATGACAACACCAGATCGCGGCGGAGGGGCCGCTCCTACTGGATTCCACGGAATTAGGTATACTTTGATATGAAAACAGTTGCTCAGAATTGACTTGGACTCCGGTGAGACAAAGAATCCGACACAAATAAGTATACAGCCCCTGACTTTCTTTACATTACCCCATGGTGCAAGCTAGCCCAAAGCGTCCGCCTACAGTAAGTGTAGTCATGCCCGCCTATAACCATGAGCGGTTCGTCGGCGACGCCATAGACAGTGTTCTCAACCAGACATTTTCGGATGTTGAGCTAATCATTATCGACGACGGGTCAACAGACGCGACTGGAACAATCGCTCAATCATATAGCGACCCGAGAATTCGTTACCATTTCCAGGAAAACCAAGATGCCTTTAATGCGCTTAACCGTGGTATGGGTCTGAGCACTGGCAAATATATAAGTATCATCAATTCCGACGACGTTTATACACTCGATCGAATTGAACGCTTGTTAGAAATACAGCGTGAGACCGCCGCGGCTTGTATTTTTTCCGATGTCATACCTATCGACGACCAAGGCGAGGAACTTACCCAGCATCCATGGCGATCCTGGCATGAAATTAACCGGGAATACTACTTCAAAACAAAGGATCTCTATGACGGTTTCTTGCACGGCAACTACATGGTGACGACCTCTAATTTGTTCTTAACCAGAGAGTTGGCAGAGACAGTGGGGGAATTTTGTCCATTGCGTTATCTGCATGACTACGACTATATTTTTCGTATCCTTTTGGCAGCGGAGGATAAAACAATCTACCTCGATGACGAAAAGCTGCTTTATTACCGTATTCATGGTGGCAATACTTTGAGCGAGGCAGCCATAATCGGTCGCGAACAAGACAAGAAAATCATTCGTCAATATTTACTCGAAAAGTGCCCGCCTCATACCCATGGACATATCAACACCGCGATCGACCGTTTAATCACACTGGAACACGAGCTGACAAAAGTACATGCGCGGTTGAACCGAGAAAAGCAAATCCAGGCCCGACACAAACTAAGTATACCGACAAGAATTGCAAACAAACTGCAGTCCCTGCTCGCTCGTAGCTAGTCCGCATATTGCACCAAAGCGGCCGTGTATTGCTTTTTAGTTCCTAAATCAATGGCTTAAATTAACCTAATGGCTGATCCTTCGATGTGTACAGTTTGTTATAGTGGTCGGCCTACCCCGGCCCTGACTGGTCCTGCGCCATCATCCGGGGTCCTGATGCAATATGCGGACTAGTCCATGAAACTGTTCTATTCGTTGCCGAAGTTAATCAGCCACGCAAATACAGTCGTTACACAAAAAGACTTTGTTTCCATAGACATATTTGACACCTTAATGGTCAGGCGGGTGCATGATCCCGATATGGTCAAAGTCCCCGTGGCGCGTTTTATCGCCAATCAAGCAAGGGAAATGGGTATAGGAATTTCATGGAAGGAGGTGCAAGACCTTCGCGACAAGATCGAAACAGAACAACGCGCCAGAAACGGGAAAGAACATCCAGATCACGAGGCAAACTACGACCATTTCATGGTGGAAATGCTACGGCAGGTCTTTGCCAATCGATATTCCGACAACTTGTTCAATAGTGTGGGCGACTACGAAATGAAAATGGAATCCGCAATAATGTCCCCAAGATCGGATCTTGTCGATTGGATACGAAAACTTCGTATGGAAGGTAAAAAGATAATATTGATGTCAGATATCTACCTACCTTCGAAATATCTCAAACGGCTGGTGGCTGATAAAGGACTGGCTGAATACGTTACCGATGTCGTGTCATCCGCGGATACGTTTCGAGCCAAAGCATCCGGTACTGGTTTTTCCCTGCTCCGGGAGAAATACACTATCGACACCAACCGATGGCTACACGTCGGGGACAATATTATCTCGGATGGCATCCGGCCCACCGATCAAGGTATCGATTCACTTGTTATCCACGATATAAAAGAAAAACAAAGAAAAGGTATCGTCCGCCTGATCCATTCTTTGTCCAGACCTCGACACTTTTGGAAGGGACGCAATGTCCTGCAGTTGATGTTGCCCTTAGAAGCCGAAAACACAGAAGACTCCGACTTGTTCGTGGACGGACACAACTTGTTCGGCATGATACTGGGGTATTTTATTCATCGATTGGCAGAGCAATGCAAACAGCGGAACATCAAGCGAATCTATTTTTGTTCCCGGGAAGGCTGGCTGTTTTTTGAATGTTGGAAACGCATGGAACCCTACTTATTCCCTGATGGATCGGCCCCTCAGTCCAGTTACTTGTACGTAAGTCGGATGGCGCTGTCCAAGGCGGCGTGTGCAAACGTTGGTTTGACGCCTACCAACTCGAGAGTGGCCTTATTACCGGCGCAAAACCAGGACTTCGTCGATATATGCCGGGTCTACAACCTGGATATAAAACCCCTGCGACCGGCTCTCAAACGTGCTTCGCTGGAACCAGATGACAAAATTGCACTCGTACCGATTGACTCGACAGAAGGCGTCAATCCAACCAACCCGTTCTCTTTGCTACTGCACGACACCGAGTTTCAAACGGAAGTGAGGCGGCAAGGTGTACCGTCTAGAGTTGCTCTGGAGGAGTATCTTGAGTCGGAAGGTTTTTTCGATCACGAGGATGTCGCCCTTGTCGATATCGGTTGGCTGGGTACCATTCAACATTATTTGAACCAGGCGATCATGGAACGCAAGGACCGACCGAATATTCATGGATTCCTGCTAGCCGCTACGCGCATGGGGCCTTATTCCAACAGCGAAGAAAGTCACTATATCGGCCTGGTCTTCGATCAACACCAACTGAACCTGGCGACCAGCTACATTCTCACCATTAAGGATATTCTGGAAGAAATATGCCGGGCGCCCCATCCTAGCGTGATCGGCTATGACAATTCGGGTGTGCAGGTCAAACCCATACTTCGAACTGAACAAGATGCAGCGGCAAAATCTGAAACGGAACAGAGTAAATATTATGAACCGCTACAGCGCGGTATTCTCCAAGGTGTGGAGCGCTATGCTGTTGCTATCAGTGTATTGGGATATTCGTCGGATTTTGTCAGGCCGTGGTTAAACTTTTTGATCGTGTCGAGATTTGCATTTCCGGCGACCAAGGAAATCAAAAGAATTAAGCACTTTTTTCATCAGGACGATTTTGCAGCCAAGCGCAAAGTTGAGAAAGCAATCGTTCGCTTAAACCAATCCCTGTGGGATCTCGCACCCCTGAAGGTCGCCGTTCTACCGTTCATTCGTTCAAGATATTTCTATCGGCATATATCCAGGATGTTGCGACAATGGGCGTAATTTATCGATTGCTGCAGGACCTCATCTAGTGAAAGTACGAACAAAGAACTTCGATGTAGAGGGTATGTCTTCAGGTCGGCTATTTCGACAACACCTGTTCAGCAAAGTGCGTCCCCTTTGGTGCTTCAGTGATGGATTGGAAATGAAGCATATCGTGGCCCTCATGACACGCCACTATCTCGGCTACCCCATTGCTTATCTTACGACACGCTATGAACCCCAATGGCGCAAAGCGCTATTCCGGTGGCGCCGTTTGACACAAACAAACAAGTCCAATAACCGACAAAACGTTGACTAACGTCACCGAGTGCTGTCGACGGCAGCGGACTTTGTCAGTACCCACCGGTTGTCCAAGAACTGATGAACATCATCAAAACACCAGTATTCGCCTGGTTGCGCTTATTTGGCATACCGGTTAAAGTCGCGCCTCCTCGCGCTTTCTAAAAAAACAATCAGTTTTCGAGGTCCTAATCAAACATGCACATAGAAATGCGTTATGGACTTTATCGTTCAATCGTTACTTTAACCACGTCTGTTTTACTAGCTATCGCGGGCACCAGTCAGGTCCACGCAGTCAAAGTCGTCACCTTCGATTCCGGCACTAACCAATCGGGCATTTCTGGCAAGGATTTCGTTCGTGGGGACAACATCCCCAATGACGAATCACCTGAACAACATGGGACCACCATTACGCGGATTCTCACCCAGTACAAACCTCCAGGGGACGTAATATCGTTTAAAGTGGCGGCACCGAGCGCGGGTGATTTCAATGCAGCCATAAGTGAAGCGGCGATGAGGGAGGCCATAGCCATGCCGGATATCGGGGTCATCGATGTGAGCAATCGGAACCCCATCAGTGCAGCAACCTTGCAAGCGGCTGTAGGCGCGGGAAAAGTGATCGTAACGAATTCAGGTAATCGAGCCAAGCCAAGGCCAGAAGGCCTTGCCACCTTTGCCCCCTCCATGGGCGGCTCTATGATTATCGTGGGTGCCGCAGACGCCAATGGCAACATGGAACCGTATAGTAACCGTGCAGGTGACCTGGCCCAGTATTATGTGGTTGCCCCTGGCCGCAACCAATTTACCGGTGTGCAGGGCACATCGTTTTCCAAACCTCATGTGTCGGGAATCGTGGCCCTGCTGTTATGGCGCTTCCCGAATTTGAGCCCTCAGGATGCAGTGAACATCATTTTTGCAACAGCCGAGGACCTAGGCGCGCCAGGAGTTGACCCAGTGTTCGGCCACGGTCGTGTGAATCAACAGGCGGCACTCAGTCCGGATGGTGACATGAACATTCCCGATGGTGGTGGTGACGACGGGGGGGGCGGATCGAGCGGAATACTAATCGCTGGGCTGGTCCTCGTAGGTGGAGCTATTGCCTACATACTGACGCGAAAGAAACCTCTGGAAACAACCTTGGTGCTGGATGGTTGGGACCGGGCTTACACCATGGACCTAACGAAAGTCACTCAGATACGATCCGACCGCAGTTCTCTAAACGGTATTCTCAGGTCCTTGACTACCCTGGAAAAAACTCACGTCATCAATCAGTCCGCAAACTCCACCTCATTCTTGCGCGTGCGGCAACCTACACTCGAGAATCTACCGACATATAACCCAACCAGCTGGCTGAATGACGATAGACATTTCGAACCCGATCCCAGCATGTCGTTTTACCAGTATGCCTACGACGGATCGGGTTACAGCTTTCACATCAATAGCGGGATAACCCACGAGTTTGGTGCCCTGGGTTTGGCATCTCAACCAGAGGATCAACTCAGTTTCTTGTCCAACAATATTTTTTCATCTCCTTTCCTGGGTTACTCGGCACACGGTCACGCGACTCATATGACCCACAGCTTTACAGATAACTCCAGCGTGAGTCTCGGCGTGTCGCGCGTGGATGACAATAGCCGGTACGGGGTTCGCAACGATGCTGCAATATTTGAGTTTACACACAAGACCGATCGATATGCGTTTGGCGCATCATTCGGACAGCTTATGGAGTACGGCAGTATGTTTGGTGGCTCCCAAGGCGGCCCGTATAGCGTGGACGACACGTTGACTCTTTCGTTTGGTTTATCGGGATCCTACCGTCTCTCGTCGAATGTCCGCCTTATAGGTAATTACACGCAAGGTTATTCCCATGTGGATTCAAAGGCCGGTGGTTCATTGCTGAGTGAATTCTCCGGTTTACGATCGGACGCTTGGGGTATGGGTTTACTCTTTGACAATATACTGCGCGGTCGCGACCGTATAGGGCTTGCCGTCTCTCAGCCACTAAAGGTTACCAAGGGGGAAGTCAACCTGACCGTACCCCAGGCCAGGAGTTTGGATAATGTCATAACCAGCACCACCGAACGGGTTGATCTAGGTTCCGGGGGACGCGAACTTGCGCTGGAAACGTTTTATCGCACCTGGATTGGCAAGAAAACTCGCTTCACTGCCCATCTCATGCATCGAAAAAACCCAGACCACGTTACCAACGCGGCGTCAAATACCAGTGTGCTTGGGATTTTAGAGTATCAATTTTAATCGCTAGCCGCGATTAGATTAAAGTTTAAAGTAGTAAAGTCTAAAGTATTAAAGTTGAAAGTTTAAAGAAACGGATTTTCCAATTTTTAACTTTTTACTTTGAACTTTACCCGATAGGGCTTGTTTGGATGACCACGTTGCCTTGCTCCATGCGAGGAAACAAGTTACAAATATACGAAAGTGTTACTCTATATCATAACCCGGAATCATCAGAAAGGTTCTGCGCAGGAAGTCCTTCTCTAGTAGCTTCACAAAGAAATTGTCTACCCGACCTGTTCTCAGCGCGATCAGGTTATAACTCGGAACGATTACTGCGAAATTTCCACCGGATCCGAACATCCAAAACATGTCTTCAGGATAGGTCTCTCCGAAATAGCCATCGACGTTTGACCTCAGGTTTGGGTAAAAAGGCGTCGAGGAGAGTGATTCTATCCAACCAGAAGGAACGATTTGTTGATCTTTCCACCTCCCACCCCTTAACAGGAAATACGCAAATCTCGCGAAATCTCGCAGAGTAATTTTGATACCCCCAGCGGTAAACCATTTGATATCCGGTTCATCGGGAGGGTTGTGGTAAGCAACTCCACCAAAGCCCAAAGGTTCCAACAAGCGTGACCATAGAAACTCATGGGCTGGTGTCCCATAGATTTCAGAAATTACCAAGCCCAGATGGGCAAACCCGACGCTGCTATACGCGCCAAGCTGTGTCCCCCACTGCTCCCGGCCTAAATACTCTTGTGGAAATCCTGGGGTGAAGTACAACTTACTTGTTTCTGGCCAACTCTTGTCACGCCCGACAATCCAAGATATGTAGTCGGTCCATTGGTTACGCCCTTTCTCCACTACTTTGCCGTCCGCGGTCTGTTGTGGGCAGAGTCCAGAGGTGTGCCTGAATATGTGATCAAACGTAATGTCTCTTTTTCTGCTGTCTGTTAAAGGAAAACCGACTTCTAACCAACGCGGGTCATACACACGAGCGTTCCGATCAATCTTGTGCTCTATTCTCCCATCGCCGCTGTCTTTCACAACGATACCGAAACAGGCGAGTGCAAATGTCTTACCTACAGACGCCAGGTAGTGCTGGTGAGATAACCCTTCCGGGTGACTGTACCACTCACCTACTATCCAACCATCTTTGACTACCAACGCACCGGTGATTTCGCTACTTGGGACAGATAGATTGTATCCACCGAATCCCTCCACCCCCCCGATATCCAGTCCTAAGGAATGTACAAACTTGGGGTCAGTGTTTTTCCTCCAACCTTCAGCCAGGTCCGACTCAGGAAAGTACTGATCGGCCAAAGCCGGTGTCGTCAGTGACATAAATGAACCCATGAGTATCGCGGTAAAGGCGCCACTCTTACTTGACCCCGACACCGTACCCCCCGTGTCGGAACGATAGAACGATAATAGGTTTACCCAACGTCTTGTGCCTGTCGAGTTACTTCCGTTGTGGACCAGTGCTTGATGTCTTTAAGACCTGCTCGCAATCCCTTAAACATCCATTTGATGTTGTCACTTCTAGGCGAGACAAAAAGGCTCGAGAACATAAAAATATAAACGAGTCTCATGACATCGGCACTAATCCATTTGCCCGGTGCATATTTTTGTCTATACAGCCACATACTGTTCCTGAACGTGTAAAAATACCGAAATCCCTTGTGCACTGGAACCGTGCGCCACCTTCCAAACCAAACCCGCACCGTTCTCTCACCCAATGCGTGCGTCAAGCGGGCTGAACAACACCCGAAGAACCGATATCCTTTGTACTTTGCCCGAAGAAACCACTCTGTATCGACATGGTCGATAAACAACTCTTCTCGCATCATACCGACATCATCTATAACGGAAACAGGGATAAAGGTGCCCGATGAAATCAAGAAATCGACCTCATGCAGAGTAGTCGAAGCAAGGTCGCAGAATATTTTATTAAAATGAAACCAACCAAAGCGAACAAAAGAGGATCCCTTGTGGCCTTCTTGCAAGGTATAGCTTGAACCGACAGCGCCAGTCTTTTGACTGGGATCGAAAGAAAAAAAGCTTTCAACCAGTGCAACGAATGCATGTCTTTCTGGAATAGAATCCTGATCCAAGATAATCAGGTATTTTCCACCTTTGGAACGGACGTACTCGATACCGGCGTTATGTGCCACTGCGATCCCCTTGTTCGCAGATAAACATATAACCTCAAAAGCATGCTCGGAAGCCAAGTTCGATATATCGTTTCTTGACATCGAATGATTGTCCACCACGACAACTTTTACGTTCTCTTCTGTCAACCTTGTAAACTGCGCTTTGAGAACCTCTAGATCTGGATTAAAAGTTACGACAATGACGTAGGTCTTCTCCAGCGCTGAAAAGAACCGGGTTGCTTGTGTTGTAGTAGATTCCTGGGTTCCGTCGTTCTTGATCATTCTGAGGATTCAGACACGATATCTGTTTAAACTGAGGAAAAAATCAACTAAGCGATCCCGTGGATCACCAGCCTGATGCTGCGGCATTGATATCACGTGGTAAAATTTTCACTAGATGTTCTTACCAATGATACTTTGTGAACTCCACAGTTTTTCAGTGAGT